>JBDHYT010000119.1:0-7515 GCA_039811485.1 Marinilabiliaceae bacterium
ACAAACATAACCTGAGCATCCTCCTTGAGGGTTAGCACTTTACCCGTAGGAAGCGATGTTTCGGGAAATTCACCCCTTATTACACCATCAAAAGTAACCTCGCTACCGTTAAGCTCTTTCAGTTTACTTTCGTTTATATAGTCCACCGCATCGCGCCTTGTGGCCAGAGTGATAAAAAGCTCGGATGGCGGCACACCGAAACCGGGATTGAACCGGCTATTCACCTTGTCGATGTCGGCAGGTTGTGCCACATTAAGCCTCACCTTATCGAGAAGTTCAAGAAAAGCACCCTCACTCTGCCTATATACCTTACGAAGCTCAATCTGCACCAGCGGTATCTGTCTGAATACCTCAGCCGAAAAGAAATATGGCGTACGGTAAGCCCGCCGCAGTATCTCCCACTCCTCCCGCCTCACCACCGGTTCGAGCTGAAACACATCGCCCACCATCAGCAGCTGCTTTCCGCCAAAAGGGAGATGTCTGTTTTTGGTATAGGCACGCAGCACCTTATCCACAAAGTCGAGAATATCGGCCCGCACCATCGACACCTCGTCAATAACAATCAGATCTGTCTCCCTGATAAGTTTCACATGCTCTTTCCGATATTTAAGATAGTCGAATATACGGTTATCGGCAAACGAAAAATCAGGGTCGTCGGGCAGAATGGGCCGGAATGGCACTTTAAAGAAAGAGTGTATGGTCACACCACCGGCATTGATGGCTGCAATACCCGTAGGAGCCACCACAACCGTCTTCTTATAGGTTTGGCTACAGATATATTTGAGGAAAGTTGACTTTCCGGTACCTGCTCTTCCCGTCATAAACACCGAAGTATTAGTGTTCTGAATCAGACGGAAAACATCCTGAAACTCAGCATTGTCGGTATCTATCAATTCTATTTCGTGACTCATTGCTTACTCCTCTGCTACACCATCTTTGGTCCTACCAAAGCGCTTGATGACGTTATAAGCCTTAAATATACCCAATTCACCCGCCTTACTCAAATCGGCAGTGCCGGCTTCCTCTTTTTCGAGATATAGGCGCACCAATCCACGATTGAAATAAGCTTCGGAGAAATCGGGATTAATGGCAATGGCACGGTTGAACATAGCCTCAGCACGTTCAAAGTCGCGCTTGTGACAATAGATAATACCAAGGTTATAAAATGCAAATTCAAACTGGTCGTCGATATCTATCACCAGGTTGAGATCGCCAATTATCAAATCGTAATCCATAATCGACATTACGTTCTCCTGCTTTGGCACGGTTGTGGAACCAGTCTTCAGGTTTAGGTTTATTTCGGCCGGGCCGACAGGTTTGGCCTGCTCCATGCCTCTAATTGTCTCTACCATACGGTATCGGGTATAGGCTCGGTTGAAGAGTGCTATTACACTTTTCGAGTCGCGCCTGATACACACATCGTAGTCGGCGAGTGCATTATTGTAGTTTAACACCACTCCGTAGAGCACTCCCCTCACAAAGTTAAGGTCTGCATCTTTGGGATCCTGCTTTATCTCTTCTGTTACGTATCGAATCTTATCGTAGAAATAGGACGACGACGAGGCGTCACTCTCCATCTCACGGTTGGTGAGCTGGAGCTTTTTACCATAGGGTTTCTTTTTATTGAACTTCTCCACCGCAGGCTCGTAATATCGTGCTTTGGGAAGCAGAGTATCGGCAGTATAGAACGACAGCCCAAACATTGGCTCCAGATCGATGATGATATCCCTATTCTGGATTCGTCCTCTGATGGTCTCCTGATTTTTCTCAACCTCCATATCGGTCTCCTCAAAATCGTCGAACACAGCCATTTGGTTATATTTTCTGATATCGCGGTCGCCTTTGCGTCGTGTCTGCTTTTCCTTTGCGGTATCGCCCTTCTTATTCTCCTTATCTTTATCGGCACCGTTGTTGAGTTCGGCTTTCAGCCCTTTGCTCTTTCTATCCTGGTCGAGCTTGTAGGCCGTCATATAGTCGCGTTGTGCACCTGCAGCATCGTTGAGTTTCTCCTTCACCAACGACCGATGATAATATACCGGTCCAAAGTCAGGATATCTCTCGGCCACAAGATTCAAATCGCGAAGAGCATTCTGATACTCTCCCGTCTCGGTATAAAGCAGTCCGCGGTTATAGTGAGTCATCATATCATCGGGGTCGAGAGCCAGAACACGCGAAAAATCATCGATAGCCCGGTTGATGTCGCCAACCTGAGCCCTAAGGATTCCCCGGTTGGAATACGCCATGGCGTTGCGCGGCTCCAGCTCTACCACTTTGTCGATATCGTCGAAAGCACCACGCAGATTGTCTAACTGATACCTCACAATAGCCCTGTTCATATAGTACGATGCCTCCTTGGGGCGCATCTCAACCACCTTATCGTAATCGGCCAGTGCCGCTTTATAATCTTTTTTCTGATATAGAAGAATACCTCTATAGGCATAACCTTCGGGCATTAATGGACTAAGCTCCACAACTTTATTAAAATTATCGAGAGCGGCCAGAGTATCCTCTTTCTGAATGTAGGCCACACCAATATTAAGATATGCACCCGACTCTCTTTTGTTGTATTTCAGCACATGGCGGTAATCTTCAATTGCCTCGTCGTACATCTTTTGGTTGATATATGCCACACCGCGGTTCATGCGAAGGTTTATATTCTCCGGTTCCACTTTCAGTCCGGCAGTGAAGTCTTCCAGAGCCACCGCAGGGTTCTTCTGCCTTTGCTTGATTATTCCCCTCAGATTATACACATTAACCATAAACGGATTGATCTCCAATGCCTTTGTACAGTCATCCTCGGCTCCCTTCATGTCATCGAGACTATATTTGGCCGCAGCCCTAAAGTAGTAAGGCTCTGCCAGGTATGGTTTTGCGTTGATTACACGGTTAAAGTACTGAATGGATAGCACATAATCCTCAAAATAGAGGGCATTTCGGCCAATTGAAAGCACCAGGTCGGTATTGACCTGCGAAAAGAGGTGAGCCGGAATAATCCAGAACAGTATAAAAAGCAACTTTTTTATCATACAAAAGAGTCAAAGCAATAAAACAAAGACGGAGCATATTTGCCTTGGTTGCTCCAAAAACTCAGTAAATAAACGAATATTTTTGGATTTTTTCATTCCCCCGGGCATCTTTTACTGTTACAACCATATCGTGACTGCCTCCCCGCTTTAGTCCCATCACCTTCAAATCGCCTCGCAGCAGTGATGTTTTAGGGTCATATTCAAACAGTTGCCACTTTCCGTCAATCTCACACCGGTAATATGCAATTCCGCTATGCTCATCCTTTATGGTGATATCGATAAACTGCCTGTTGCGATAGTCGTTGCCCTGTACGGGCTTGATGGCAACCGAAGGAGGAGTATTATCCATTACAACAGTAAACCGGCCAAACACCCTCGACTTAACAATCAGTTTATTATTCAAAATACTACCTCCCAGATAGTTATAGCGGTTTTTATTGTCGATATAGGCAATATAAACCTTACCGATATTGCTTTTATACTTCTGGGGTATCTCTATCGAAAGTTCAAAAGGCTCGTGAATGGGAATATCGTAACTGCCAACCTGATACACAGGATTATCGGGAATTCCTGCGGTGGCTATTTTTATTATCTCGTCGCGATAAACCGATTCGGGTGCAATAAATACCGAAACACCATCCGATTCGCAGGCGAGTCCCCTTCGCCACAGCAATCGCCGCTCACCGTTTGCCAGCGGTCGTACAATGGGTTTTGCCAGTGTATCTACCCCCTTGATGGTAAACTCAACCACCGACATATTCCCGCGGGCATCACGAATTTCGTAACGCATCTTCTTCACCTCACCAGCCTCAATCGCCAACTGTTCCTTTTTGATATAACACTCCAGCCTATTGTTGGGATCCACAAAACTCTTCTGTATGAAACGGCTTAGATTGATTCTGTCGGCATAATCGATATAGCTGTTCACGTAACGGGTATTGGCAAACGATATGCGAGAGAGATTACTATGGAAGATAAGCTCACCATCGCAGAGCAGCCTGATATCGGCAACCCCGCATTTGCGATGGTTACCTGTAAGAAAATCAACCACATGAACCCCAATCCCTATCTTGCCTGCCGCCGTTATGGTCTGGAGGTCTTTTAAGGTGTAAATACCACCTGTGGCCACCACCGGATAATAAATGGGCACACTACCTTGGGCAACCTTTGAAACAGGCGACTGCGGATATATTTTAATGCCATAAACCACCGGAGCCACATCATCCTTCACATAAGTGAGATAATCCATCGGCTCCACCGGGTCTTGAGTCTGTGTGTCGCGCATCTCGAAATGTAGATGTGGCCCGCCGGAGCTGCCACTGTTGCCCGAAAGTGCCACTAACTCTCCTGCGGCCACATTCAGTTCGCCAGGCTTAAGGTGTATCTCCACCTCAAACGACTCCTGCAAATATTGTTGAGCTCTCACCAGCGAATCGACAACACCACAGTAGGCCGAAAGATGGCCGTAAACCGAAGTCATACCATTGGGGTGTTCAATATATAATGCCTTGCCGTATCCTCCCCATGCCACCTTAATACGCGAAACAAACCCCGGCAGCACCGAGTACACCGGAACACCAATCTTACCCACTGTCGAAAGGTCGGTACCGGAATGGAAATGGTTGGTACGCAACTCGGCAAAACTGCCACTCACCGCCGGAGTAATATTCATCGGCATCACAAACGTTTCACTCTTTTGTCCGTTGGCAGCAACCAGCGAAAAAAACATCATTATAATAAGAAAAACCCGCATCATCAGAATTAATACATTTCGGGTTTGAATTTAAGTATAATGAATCAATTTTTTAATGTCCAACGCAACCTTTATTAATATAAATCATCTAAAGTAGTGAATTAACCATTCATAACTGATAAACAAATATGGAGGATCATTATTATGAAGACAAAATTTAAAACCAACACCAACCTAACTCTACATAAAACAGTTAAATATCTGGGTTTCATCCTGATATTTATTGCGACGACCACATCATGCCTAAAAGATGATGGCTATTCGCTTGGAAAATTCTGGATTGACTATGGAGTTATCCGTGGTAACAAGGAGAGCTTTACGATAGTGACCGACAACGGGAAAGTACTATTTCCTTCCGCAACGGCTATCTCACTTTCGGAAGTGAAAGACAGCATGAGGGTACTTGTCAACTACACCATTCTTGGTGATGCCGACAAGGGAATTGACCACTATGTAAAGATAAACGGAATGCGCAATGTGCTAAAAAAGAACATTGTGACCCTTAAACCCGAGATTACCGATTCGATAGGAAACGATGGCGTGAGAGTTGACAATATGTGGCTTACACCGGCCTACGACCTTCTCAACATCGAGTTTTCGTACGAAGGAAGCCCCTACTACACCCATCTTATCAATCTGGTAATCGATCCGGAGCATCCTCAGGATGACAAGGGGAATGTGATACTTCAGCTACGCCACAACAAAAAGGGCGATCCATACAACAGGCCATTGCTTAACAGCGTTGCATCGTTCAACTTGAAGTCGATACGCCGCGAGGGAGTCTATAAAGTTGGATTTGTATTGAAAGCCAAAGGTATAGATGGAGTAGAATTTGAAAAAACCGGAATCTATGAATATGGTGGTAAAGAATAATCAACCACTCACAACAAGTAGAAAAGGCTGTCTGAGAAAGATAGCCTTTTCATTTTTTTTATAGCATTTCGAAAAATTCCAAAATAGCATTACATGATGTTTACTATAAAATACTCTTTCAGGTTACAATAACAACAATAAATTTTTGAATCAACCGAACCCAAACAGGGCTGCAATGTTATATATAAAATGGTTATTCCATTCTGTAATTTAAATGTTAAGTTATGAAGAACACTATTATTTTTGCCTTATTTATTCCTCTTTTGTTGTTAGGATGCGGAGAGCGTAAAAGCAGTAATGTAACTGAGCAGACTGCAGTAGTTGATTCGGTTGGTGAAAAAGAATTAAAATTTTTGTCAGAAAACCTGAAACCTGTTGATGTCAGCCTGCCGACCATCGGGATACTGATGTATGATAACGTTTTGATGACCGAACTAACTGCTCCAATAGATGTGTTTGCCAAGCATTCAGAGGATGGCAGGAAGCTTTTTAACGTTATTACCATTGCACAGGAATACAAAATGTTTACATGTGAAGAAGGGCTTAAAATGTTTCCTGATTACACCTTTGCCAATGCACCCAAACTGGAGGTTTTAATTGTTCCGAGTTCTTACGATATGACTTCACAAATTAATAATAAAGAACTTGTTGAATTTATCAAAGATCGTAATAATTACACCAATTTCACGGTAAGTAACTGTGCAGGAGCAACATTAATCGGAGAGTCGGGAATTGCCGATGGCCGGAAAATCGTAACCTGGGTAGGAGGTGGTGTTGACCTCCAGAAAAATTATCCTAATCTGATTGTTCAGGATGATTCAAAAATAAGCTACGTTGAAGACGGTAAGTTTCTGTCGTCAAACGGCAACCTTGCATCATATATATCGTCGTTGGAACTATTAGAGAAGCTCACAAACCGCCAACATAGACATTATGTTGAATCACAACTCTATCTCGACAGACTTCAGAAATGGAATAAAAAGTGATTTTGGTAAACGCCAAGAACTTACATAATTAGGTGAATGGGCTGTCCAACAAAGTAATCATTCAGGAATTTGCGGACTTATTGGACAGCCCTTTTAACAGATTAATATTTCGACAAATAGTCGCGCAGCACATATTGCAGAATACCACCATTAAGGTAATATTCAATCTCAATCTGCGAATCAAGGCGTGCAATAACATCAAATTCAGTTTTCTTTCCTGATGAGTGCAGTGCGGTAACCTTCAGTCTCTTGTGAGGCACTAGTTCTTCTGAAAGTCCTGCGATAGTGTACTTTTCAGTACCGTCAAGACCTAACAAAGCAGCACTATTGCCATCGGCAAAAACAAGAGGAGCAACCCCCATTCCAACAAGATTGCTTCGGTGAATCCGTTCAAAACTCTCGGCAATAACAGCCTTCACCCCAAGCAGATACGTACCTTTTGCAGCCCAGTCGCGCGATGATCCTGAACCATACTCCTTACCTGCAAGAATTATAAGCGGAGTAGTATCCTTTTTATAGCGCATTGCCACATCAAACACAGTATCAACCTCATCGGAAGGGATATAGCGGCTATAGCCTCCCTCCTTTCCTGCCAGTTTGTTTTTGATCCGCACATTGGCAAAGGTTCCGCGCATCATAACCTCATGATTACCACGCCGCGAGCCGTAGGAGTTGAAGTCTTTTACATCAACACCATGGGCGGATAAGTATTTTCCTGCAGCAGAGTCGGCCCTGAACGAACCGGCTGGCGATATATGGTCGGTGGTTACCGAATCACCAAGATAGAGCAAAACCCTGGCATCAGTAATATCGGCAGGAGGTGCAGGTTTTTCGGTAAGATTCTCAAAAAACGGAGCCTCCTTAATATATGTTGATT
>JBDHYT010000120.1:0-7496 GCA_039811485.1 Marinilabiliaceae bacterium
TATAGATTGATACATATAATGAAAAACGTTAAATAGATTCTTTTTATAGTGTTGTCCATATATGATGTTTTTTCACAGGTGTTGGTAGTAGAAGAGTTAAAACCTCTCCATCCAGTTGTTTATTCGTCGCATTTTTGCTTCTGCCTCACCTAATTCTTCTTGCGATACATTGGTGACTTTGCCTCTCTCTACTAACTCTAATATATATAATGCTCCTGCTTTTTTCACCTCCACATAATCTTTTGCAGATACAGGGGTGATGTTGCTTGATTTTTCGAGATAAATCGGTCTCGGGTATGTCATCTTTGCAAAAGAAAGCAACTCGAAGCAGTGGGTTCTTTTAACATCTTCAAGCTTAATAATTAGCCCGGGCAATCCTTTGAATTTGTATGGACCATCATTAAAAGGCAGTTCAACCGCAAACCATGCCCTATACTCTCTCCCCCTGAATTGGCATCTTGCCTCGCGGGCTTTATAGCCCGCTATCAGTGTGTCTTTATTGGTTGTTATTTTCCAGTTATACTCTATATCTTCCTCTACACTATAATATTTACCGGACGCAAAGTCGTAAAGCTCGGTAAGGTTACTGTTGCTATGTTTTATAATTTTATAACCAGCAATTGCGGTTGGCGTGATATTGCCCATGGTTTGGTCTATTATATGTTGAGTTTTTGCAAATCCGGTCAATTTACTGTGCAGGTATAAAGAGTCTTTTATGTAATAACGTGAATGTTCGAACTTTGACAAGCTCTCGCCAATGAATAAATTCATTATGGTTGATGTTTTTGAGCTAATACTGGTTGAATCTTCAAGGAATTCATAGTTGTAAATTGCAAAGTATGAGGTAGTGTCAATTGTGGATATGTTTCTTTTGTATTCTGTTTTCGATTCATTTCCCGATGATATTATTGTTACACTTTTAACTTGACTATATGATGTGGCTGATATAGTAAGCAAAAGTAAAACTGTAGTTAATAATTGTCTTGATTTTTTGAAATTTTCATGACTGTAAATATTAAGTTAGACGATTAAATGTTGTATAAGTTTAATAATAATAACCAAATATTTTACTGTGTTATTCAAATGCTTTATTCAACATTTTTTCTTTTTCTATGTTATAATTACTATGTGGTTTTGATGCACTACATAAATGATGATGTGTGTCATTTATTAATCAGGAAAGTTTAAATTTGGAGTTTTAATATCAGAAATAGTAATAAAATATTATATGAAAGAGAAATCAGATATAGCACTTATAGGGTTGGCCGTGATGGGTGAGAACCTGGTGCTTAATATGGAGAGTAAGGGATTTACAGTTTCGGTTTTCAACCGCTCTACCGATAAGGTTAAGGCTTTTACCGAAGGACGCGGTAATGGCAAAAATATAAAAGGATGTTATAGCCTGAAAGAGCTTGCCGACTCACTTCAAACACCTCGTAAGGTGATGCTTATGGTGAAGGCCGGCAAGCCTGTTGACGATACCATAGAGCAACTGCTGGAGGTGCTTCAGCCCGGCGATATAATAATTGATGGCGGTAACTCGCACTACCCCGATAGCGACCGTCGCACCAGCTACTTGAAAGAGAAGGGTATCCTTTATCTTGGCACCGGTGTGTCGGGAGGTGAAGAGGGTGCCCTCAACGGGCCTTCGATAATGCCGGGTGGCAACAGCGAGGCCTGGCCACATCTGAAACCAATATTTCAAGGTATAGCAGCCAAAGCACCCGACGGTTCGCCATGTTGTGACTGGGTGGGAGTGGGCGGTGCCGGCCACTTCGTCAAGATGGTGCACAACGGCATTGAGTATGGCGATATGCAGCTGATTACTGAGGCGTATAACCTGCTGAAAAAAGTTGGCGGCCTTACCGATGACGAGCTTCACCATGTGTTTGCAAAGTGGAATAAGGGCGACCTGGACAGCTACCTGATAGAGATTACAAGCGAGATATTTGCATATAAAGATGCCGATGGCACTGCACTGGTGAATAAAATACTCGATGCTGCCGGACAAGAAGGCACAGGTAAGTGGACCAGCGTTAATGCCCTCGACCTTGGCACTCCGCTAACCCTTATTACCGAGGCGGTATATGCCCGTTATCTATCGGCACAGAAGGAAGAGCGGGTGGCTGCTTCAAAAATAATAGATGGCCCCGAGGTAAAACTTACTGCCGACAAGCAGGCTCTTATTGATGATGTGGAGCAGGCTCTGTTTGCTTCCAAGATTGTGTCGTATGCTCAGGGCTTTGCGCTTATCAAGGCATCTTCCAAGGAGTTTGGTTATGGCATCAATATGGGGAATGTGGCGCTTCTGTGGCGTGCAGGATGTATCATCCGTTCGGCATTCCTCGGAAATATTAAAGAGGCATTCGATAAAAATCCTGACCTTGACAATCTGTTGACCGATAGCTATTTCAATGATAAGATGGCCAAGGCACAACCCGGATGGAGACGCGCAGTGGCAACGGGTATAACCAATGGTATTCCTCTGCCGGCCATGAGTGCTGCACTCAGCTATTTTGACGGTTACAGAAGTGAGACTCTTCCCGCCAACCTGTTACAGGCCATGCGCGACTACTTTGGAGCTCACACCTACGAGCGTACCGACAAGCCACGCGGCGAGTTCTTCCACACCAACTGGACCGGCCACGGCGGAACCACTGCCAGCACAACTTATAATGCATGATTCGTTGATAAATGAAAAGAAAAATGCCGCCTCACTCTATGTGGGCGGCATTTTCTATAATAAACACATCGTGTGTTGTTGATTTCTAAGATATAGTTCCAGTTTTCTTTTTCTGTCACTCACCCAGATGTTCATTCCATGATTCTGCTTTTTTTGAAGCCTCTTTCATGTGGTCAATCCATACCTTACGAATAGCATCATGATCGGCCAGTCCAACCACATTAAAGTTTTTGTCGTCGGTCAATGTACCATCTTCGCTTATTTTGAAACCAAGTTTCTGTAGTTTCAGTTTCCAGCTGTACTCAGCCTCCCAGTCATCTTCGTAAGCATTAACGTTTTCCATTTTCTGTCCCGGCTCAAGGTCGCCCAGCATATCGTTCTGAGCGTGGTCGCCGGCAATTGACATAAGTGGGGCAAGGCTTACAATTATATCTTTATTCTCCTTACCTTCCGATTGTGCAAAAGCTAAGATTCCTTCGCGCACGTGTGAGAACATCTTATCGCCCCAGTCAACTGTACCGATGAAGATATTTACCTTCCCGCTCAGCTTTTGAAGCTCAGTCTCAAGCTGGTCGTACTTGTCGTTGGCATGATCATACTCCTTGTCGGGGTTACCATGACCCATTAGTGCTACCACCTCACCCTTGTCAAGGCGTGACTTGTAATATTTGTAAAGTGCTGCGGCAACAGCCTTAATATCTTCATCTTCGTTTAAGAGACAAGCACTTTTAGCCACTTTGATATCAGGATTGGGAACCATAAAGTTTTTCTTTACATCAGTATTCATCAGGCTCAGATACTCTTCGCCGGGGATGATGTGAAGCGACTGAACATATACGGTTTTATAGCCTGCTTTAGCAATTGCCGACAGCCAAAGGTCGGGCTGTGCATAAGCCTTGCCTAACTGGGCATATACGCGCGACACGATTGTGCGTGATGTGAACGAAATATAGATGTCGGTGCCAGGAAACTCTTTGGCGTAGTCGGCAACAATTTTGTCGTAGGTTGCCTGAGGTTGTGGAAATGTACTTCCAAAGGAGCAAAGCAGAAGGGCTGTATCCGATTTTTTGTTGATTTTAACCGGATTACGGTCATCATCTTTATCATCGTCTTTTGAGCACGATAAAACTGTTAATGCCATTACAAGCATCAATCCAAACAGGTAATGTAACTTTTTCATTGTGTAAAATATTTAGTTTTAAAATTAATCTCTTTTAAATCTGATGTTTAGCGAACCAAAGAGGGTTGTTCCGGGCGATGTGTTAGCCTGATTAAAACCATGCGGAGTTTTGTCAATCCGGTTGAATATGTTGTCCACACCAATTGCGGCATCCATATTTATGGTTTTGCTGTTGATGATTCTGTGCGTGGTATTTAATCTCCAGATGTCGAACTCTTTGGCATTTCCGTCGGTCAGATAGTAACTCTTTGACTGATAGCGGCCATTGAGTGCAATAGTTGTTCTGTAACTATTCCATGTTCTATTCCAGCTTATACCAATCGTGGCAGAGTGATGTGCTGTACCGTTTACTTTCAGGTACTTCATATAGTTCCCGGCAGCCTCATCATCGGTGCGTTGTGCCTTGGCGTCAAGGTAACTGTAGGCAGCATTGAGTTTAATGTTGTGAGGCAGATTTATATCTCCGCTGATGTCAAATCCGGTGCTGTAACCTTTTGCCATATTCACATATTTCATAGTCTGCTCTACCAGTATCAGCTTGTCTTCGTATGATGTGGGTATGGTTTGCAACGCAATCACATCTTTCAGCTGATTGTAGTAAACAGTGAAGTTGAGGCTGTATATTCTGTGGTTTTTTTCGATACTTGCCGAGTAGTACCACGATGTCTGAGGTTTCAGGCCGGTGTTGCCATAATAAGCTTTAAAAGTGCTCATAAACGAAGCGTAATAATGATAGTACATCTCCTTGATGGTCGGTGCTTTAAAGCCCTTAGCAATGGTAGTGCGCAGATTCCAGGTGCCGGCTTTGTAAAGCGAAGTCACTTTGGGGGTTATATTGATATTCAAATCGCGGTATTTGTCGGCTCGCAATCCTGCTGTAAATATCAGTTTTTCAGTGGCTTGCCATTCGTCCTGTGAGTAAAGCGATAAGGAGTGCATATATGCGTTGTCGTTTTCAAGACGGAATGGTGCTTCAAGATTTTCATGCTTATATTCGGCACCAGTGTTGAGAGTGTGTGATTTGCTGATGTTGAACACTCCCTTAAGATTCAGAGTCACAAACTCTTGTGATGATTGCAGAACTCTGTCGCCGGTGTAATATACAATGCGGTTTCCATCTTTGTCGAAATAGTCGGTGTACTCGCGGCTGTTGTAGTCGTAGTAGTAATTAATCTGGTCGAAAGCAGTTGTAAAGGTCAGATTCCCCTTTTTTCCTGCCTTATATGCAGCACCAAGGTCGTACGACTGGTTGCGGTAGTAGAGGTCGTTGAGCCGCCATGCCGGAACACCCATTGGCCTTTCGGTCCATTTTTCGTAAAACTCAGCTTTGCCGTTGAGCTGTAGCCTGTCGTTGATTTTGTAGCTGAGTTTTTCTGCAACAGTGTAGTTCGTCGATTTATTGACAGTCTTTGTTACGCTATTGGTGTACAGCTTGTTGCGATACCACTCTTCTTTGGTGTTCTGCCAGCCGTCGGTATGTTTATAATTAACTGAAGTGGTTGACGACAGTTTGTCGTTTTGCAGTGCAGTGCTGTTGCTTTGGTTGATGTCGGCATAATATCCAACCTTTGTGTTGTTGGTAATCTCTGTCTTATACTGGTTTTTTTTTGTGATGATATTGATTACTCCTCCAATGGCATCCGAGCCGTAAAGTGTTGATGATGCGCCTTTTACCACTTCAATTCTCTCGATCTGATTCATGTTGATGCGCGACAGATCACTCTGGCCGCCAATGTCGCCATTCATCTTTTTTCCATCAATCATTATCAGGATGTAATCGTTTTTCATTCCGTTAATTTTCAGATTGCTGCCCATGTCGGTGCGGCGAAATGAAAACGAAGGAATCAGTGTTGCCAATGCCTCTTCAATGTCATTAACTCCCAGCTCCTTAATCTTTTTTTGCGATATTACTTCGGTGCGTACAGGGGCTTCGGTCAATCGCCTTTCGGTACCGGTTCCTGTTACCACAACCTCCTTTAGTTCAGTATCTTTTGATGATAATTCTATTCTGATATTTCTTGATGGTTTAGATGCGTCTATTGTTATTGTGGTTTCGTTATAACCTATAAATGAAGTGGTTAATTCTAAAATTCCTTTCTGGTTGGTTTTCAGACTGAAACGGCCGTTGTTGTCGGTTACGGTTCCTTCATTGGTCTCTTTAATAATTAGGTTTGCACCTGTTATTGGCGTGCCGTTGGCTTTGTCGGTAACAATACCTTTCAAGTCAATGCCTTGGGCTAAAATGCCTTGTGTGAAAAGTGTTGCTGTTAGTGCTATAATAGAAAATAATCTAAGCATATATTTTCTTTTTTACCGGTGTTGTCCGGTTTAATAAGTTGGTTGATAGTGTTTTAATTTTCACCCAACTTCCCGTAAAGGGAAAATTGGGGATTAACGGGAAGTTTGGGTGAAAATCTCTCTTTATGCGTAAAAACTATTATTAATCAGCTATGGTAACTATCCTGTCGAACGAATAACCTTCGGTGATTGTGAGGCCTTTGGTGAGTTTGCCGGTTGGTATGTCGTAGATGTAAATTGCAGGTTGCGACTTCTCGGGATTTACTCCTATATAGGCTTTCTTGCCGATAACAACCGAACGCTGGGAGAATGTACCTTCGCTGAATGGCAGGTCGAGTACGGTAAGTTCATCGGTTGCAAGGTCGAGCACAGCATAGTAGTTGTTGTATGTGTGCGCCCACTCTTCAACACCTGCAAATTTCGGGTCCTGAACGTAAATAAGTGCCTTACCTTTGGTCAGGTATTCAACGGTAATGATTTTACCGTGCGATTTTGAGTGTTTCTGGAAACCCTTATAGTCAGGGTCGAATTTCATCTCTCCTTTTTTGATGCGTAGTATTGTGCCAAACTGCTGGGTTGTGCTTGGTGCTCCCGAAATCACATTGTTGCAGGCAAGGTAGTAGTTATCATCAGCATCAAAAAACGATTTGCTTTGCAAAAGCTCGCCAAATGCTGTTCCGGCCATAAACTCGGCTCTGTTCTCCTCTACGGTTGCCTTTACGCTCATGTCGTCGGGGTTGACAAATGCCATGAAGAACTTTGTCTTATCCTTGTTGTTTACATAAGAGTAAAGTATAGTGTTGTCGCTCTTGCGGTAGCTTGCAATGCCCGATGTGCTGTATGTGCCTCCTTTGGGAAGTGCCTCAAGGTTGAGCTCGCCCTCCGATATTATCTTCATCTCTTGTGCATTCACCTTTATCCAGATAACTTTAGATGAGTTCCCGTTGGCTGCCAGAAGCACTAGTGTATTATTGTCAATCCAGGTGTGTGTGTACCTGCGATCTTTCAGTGTGTTTTTCTCAAAAGAAAACTCCTTTACCGTTATTATCTGATTATTAACAATTTTGTATTTTCCAAAACGATCCTTCTCTTTGGGCACCTGATAGTAGTAGCCATCCTTGATGATTGTCTCCTGAAAAAGCTTGGCAGTTACATCGGCTCCTGTACCTTTGAAGTCGATATTTCCCTGATCATCAAGCGATTTTACACCTTTTACAAGCTGGATGTTATCCGTGGTTCCTGCTCCGGTATATGCTGCCGATGACACCCAGATATCGAAATGGTTACCTTCGAGCGGATCGGGTGTAGGGTCGTTTTTGCTGTCACAGGCTGTTA
>JBDHYT010000121.1:0-7488 GCA_039811485.1 Marinilabiliaceae bacterium
TTGCTAACGGTGTAATATGCGGGAATGTTTTTTACCTTAGCTTAAAACTCTACCTATGTGATTTTTTGTGGTGAAATATTCGATATTGTTTTCCCTATTCTCTATATGCATGGTTGCATCCGGAAATCTTACTCCCCGCGATTCGATTCGTAGAGAGCTCGAAATGGTGATGAGCAATAAGAAAAACTATGAAGTGGAGAAGCAGAGCCGTATTGCCGAACTGAAGCAGTTGTTACGTATTGGCAATCTGTCGTTAAGGCAGGAGTTCGACATCAACAATAAGCTCTTCAGCCAATACGAAAAATATGCTACCGATTCGGCAGTGGTTTACATCCGAAGAAATGTGGCTTTAGCAAAAGAGCTGGATGATAACGCCCTGATGTTGAAATCGCTGATGGATCTTGCATCGGTTTATTCTACTCAAGGACTTTACATCGAGTCGCAGGAAATTCTTGAAAATATTAACTCTGCCTCCCTGGATTCCAACCTGCGTGCAAATCTTTATGAGACCTATAGTATTTTTTACAGTCACTATGGGCAGAGTAACGGCAATTTCGAATATTATAGCAAAAGTTCGGAATATCGTGATTCTTTACTTTCCGTACTGCCTGCCAACTCAATGAAATTTCGTATAGAGACCCTTAAAAAGCTGATATATGCCATTCCGGGCGAATTTGCGAAAGCCGAAACAGAGGCTAAGTCGCTTATGGGTGAGCTTAACGATAGTTATGCCGACAGGGCGTTGGTTGCCTTTCTACTGAGTGAGCTTTATAAGCAAAAGCACGAAATAGCGATGCGTGAGGAGTTTTTGATGGTTAGTGCCATTGCCGATATCAAGAACTGCATCAAAGACAATGCATCTCTTGGCAATATTGCGCTTTTGTACTTTGTACAAGGCGATATAAAGCAGGCTTACAGGTTTATGCAGGAGGCAATGAATGATGCCGTGTTTTGCAATGTACGTTATAGAGCTGCCGAGGCATCATCGTCGTATCCTATTATAAATGCCTTGTTTAACGAAAATCAGAAACGCCAGCAACGCCAGCTTTTGACTTATCTGGTGATGATAAGCATCTTGTCGGTTGTGCTGGTTGTTGCAATCATTTTTGTATATCATCAACTGAAAAAAGTTGCACGCATCCGCAGAGAACTTTATAGCTCAAATCAGGAACTCAACAGACTTAATGCCGACCTTAACCGTGCAATTGAAGATTTGAAGGAGGCTAATTATATTAAGGAAGAGTATATTACACACTTTTTCGACCGATGTTCAAACTATATCGATAAGCTGGGCGAATATAAGAAGACCCTTGCCAAATATGCGTCAACCAGCCAACTCGATGAGCTATTCAGGATGATAAAATCGAATACAATTATTGAAGAGGAGATTGAAGAGTTATACAAAACCTTCGATACCATATTTTTAAATCTCTATCCTTCGTTTATTGAAGAGTTCAATGCCCTGCTGATGCCCGGTGAAGAGATATTGCCCAAGCATGGAGAGATGTTGAATACGGAACTAAGGATTTATGCCCTTATACGGCTTGGAATCAACGATAGCGTGAAGATTGCCAGTTTCCTGCGTTATTCGCTTCGGACGGTGTATAATTATAGAACCAAACTGAGAAATAAAGCAGCAGGGAAAAGGGACGATTTTGAGATGCTGGTAGAGCAAATTGGCCAGGGAGTAGCAAGAAAACAGAATTAATACGATATATTTTTAGTACTTTTTTACACTTTTTAATTATTGCAATTCGTTTAAAGTCAGTGATTTCTGTATTTGATTTAGTACTTTTTTACACAATTTAAAATTTGTGGTGGTAATTTGGGCTAATTTGGCTATTGTGAATTTTAACTCACAACAAGTTTTGATTAAGTTCAATTTAATACCATAATTTATGAAGCATTTATTTGTAAAAAGTAACTTCTTCCTATTTGTAGGTTTGATGCTTTCAGTGCTTTGGGGATTTACTCCAGTCATGGCGCAGCAGCCGGTATCAATACGGGTGGAAGGAAAAATTACCGACTCAAAAACTGGTGAAGCACTGATAGGTGCAACCATCTCGCCTAAAAACGACATCGCACGCGGCACACGTACCGATTTGGACGGCGGCTATTCGCTTACTGTCGAAAGGGGTACATTATTGGTGGTATCTTACATTGGATACCGGCCTATGGAGATTGTGGCCAACTCAGCCATTCTGAATATCAGGCTTGAAGAGGATATGAAGGATTTAGACGAAGTCGTTGTCATTGGTTATGGCTCTGTGAAGCGGAGAGATGTAACCACTGCAATAGCTACCGTGAGTACAAAAGATTTGTCGGAACGCCCGATTACTTCGGCAGCACAGGCAATCCATGGCAAGGTAGCCGGTATATCCGTTATTCAGCCGAGCGGTATGCCGGGAGGTGATTTATCTATCAGGGTTAGGGGCACAACCTCTTTTAATGGCAGTAACGACCCTCTTTATGTGGTTGACGGTGTGCCTGTGGATAATATCAACTTCTTGTCGCCCAATGATATCGCCAGCATGCAGGTTATGAAAGACGCATCATCGGCAGCAATTTATGGTTCGCGGGCAGCCAACGGTGTGGTGCTTATCACAACAAAGAGTGGCGTGAAAGGAGTGGCAAAAGTTACTGTTAATGCCCAATACGGTGTTGATAAGGTAATCAAAAATGTTGATGTATTGAATACCCAGCAGTACCTTGAACTGCAAAGTGAGTTGGGTAACTCGCTGCCCAATAATCTGACCGATCAAACCGACTGGTTTAAGGAGGCTTACCAGCTTGGATACACTAAGAGCTACCAGGCTTCAGTATCCGATGGAACCGACAATCTCAGGTATTTCCTCTCGGGGGGCTACTTGGATCAGAGTGGAACACTTGATGCCGCATACTACAAACGCTATAACGTCAGAGCCAATATCGAAAACGATGTACGTTCGTGGCTGAAAGTTTCGGCTAATTTATCGTATGCCAACAGTAACAAGAATGACCTGATAACCGGTCAGGGCTCAAACCGTGGTGGAGTAGTGCTTTCTGTAATTAATACTCCTACTTACGCACCAATATGGAATCCGAGTGCACCCAAGCAGTATTACAACGATTTTTATGGTGCAAACATCACCCATCCTCTCGAGAATATGGCGCGCAGCAAAGACAACGAGATCAAGGAAGATCGTTTGATACTTTCAGGAAGTGCTTTAATTACCTTTATGCCTGAGCTATCGTTCAAATCGTCGGTTAGCATGGATCGAAGAAACGGGCTTAACACATCTTTTCTCGACCCGGTATCAACAGGATGGGGTAGGCAGCATTTCGGCATAGGTGCCGATGCGCGCAACCGCAATACCGTGCTGACTTTTGATAATGTGGCAACTTATGCCAACAGCTTCGACCGACACAATGTTGAGGCAATGGCCGGAACATCCTATACCAAATCGGAATATCTCAACAATTGGATTAATGCTACCAATTTCCGCTCCGGCGAGATTAAGACATTAAATGTTGCCAATAAAATAGCCTGGGACAATACCGGCAGTGCTGGGTCGGAATGGGGCATAATGTCATACTTCGGACGTGTGGCCTACAATTTCGACAGCAAGTATCTATTTACAATCAATATGCGGCATGATGGTTCGTCACGACTGCATCCCGATAGCAGATGGGGCACATTTCCGTCGATGTCGGCAGCCTGGAGGTTATCATCCGAAGAGTTTATGTCGGGTATCGAGTGGCTCGACGACATGAAAATACGTGCGGGCTGGGGTAAAACCGGAAACCAGTCGGGTATTCACGATTACGCCTATCTTCAGCGTTACTACGTTCAGCGGGTTAGATGGATGGAGGATGGTAAGGCAGATGCGCTGCCCAATATTGTGCCGGCCAATCTCAGGGCTAACGACCTTAAGTGGGAGACTACCACTCAGACCAATGTAGGTATCGATATTACTGCTCTCCGCAACCGCCTTAACGTAACTCTGGATTACTATTTCAAGAGAACAGAGGATATGCTGATGTATGTGACTATGCCATCTTCGGGCGCAAGCTCTGTTACATCGTTGCAGCGCAACGAGGGAGAGATGGAAAACAAAGGTTTTGAGATGGCAGTAAATTCAAAAAATTTCCAGGGTCAGTTCGTATGGGAAACAGATTTCAATATCTCATTCAACCGCAATAAATTAACCAAACTTACCTACACCCCCATGTATGAGGACGGCCGTACCAGCGACCATGTGGATATGAAAGTTGTGCGAAACCAGCCCGGACGTCCTTTGGGCAGCTTCTGGGGCTATATAAGCGATGGAGTAGATCCTGAAACAGGTAATCTGATATACCGCGATATCAATAAAAATAGCGTTAACGGCGATCCGGGTGATCAGACCTATATAGGCGACCCCAATCCGGATTTTACCTTTGGCCTCACAAATACATTCTCGTGGAAGAATCTGAACCTAAATATATTCCTGCAGGGCTCATACGGAAATGATGTATATAACGCATCGAGAATGGAGACAGAAGGTATGTATGATGCTAAAAATCAGACAACTGCCGTGCTTGATAGATGGAAAATACCTGGACAGTTAACCAATATGCCTAAGGCCGGATTTAATATGCGAAACTCCACATTCTTTGTTGAAGATGGAAGTTACCTGCGTGTTAAATCAGTGACGCTGTCGTATAATTTCAAAAATCAATTCCTGACAAGGATTGGTGTGTCGCGCCTGCAACCATATTTTACTGCCAACAACCTTCTTACCTGGACCAACTACTCTGGTATGGATCCCGAGGTTAACCAATGGGGAGGCAGTGGAGCAGTGCAGGGCATCGACTGGGGAACTTACCCTCACAGCAAATCATTTGTGTTTGGTATAAACGTTGATTTTTAACCAATTAACTAACGCTAAGATGAAACATAAAAATATATTCAGAAATATAATCGGAGGAGCACTTATTGCATTTATTTCGTCATGCTCCCTCGATTTTGACCCGATATCAGACTACTCCGATGTAACAGAGGGTATTGCCGTAACCGGTAAAGAGGTGGTATTTAAGGATAAGGCAGCAGTAGAATCGCAGTTGCAATCGATTTACGAGGCACTTAGAGATCAGGAGTGGTATATCGACAAAATACTTGTTGCAGAGAGCCACTCCGACAATGCTTATGCAGGTGCATTCAATGCAGAGGTGCTGCCTTGGGAGACAAACTCACTGGATGCCACAAACAGCCTGTTGTCAAGAGACTGGAACCGGTTTCTGAAAAATGTGGGTATTGCCAACCGGTTAATCGTTTATGCCGACAGTGTTGGCGACAAGTCGTTGTCGGATGTTGAAATAAAACGTTATCAGGCTCAAGGACGCATATTCCGTGCATATATGTTTTTCGAGATGGTACGTCTGTGGGGCGAGGTGCCTGTTGTTACAAAAGTAGCACCCGATATCACAGCCGAAAATTTTGATGCTGTGTATCCGCTGTACTTCCCGTACAAAGCTACTGAGACAAAAGTGTATAAACAGATTGAGGAGGATCTTCTGTTTGCCGTTCAGCATGCTCCTGATATTAGTTCCGACAAGAGGTTGATGACCAAGACAGTAGCCCGTGCTTTGCTCACCAAGGTATATGCCGAAAAGCCCATTCGCGATTATGCAAAGGTTATTCAGTATGCCGATGAGGTAAAACAGGACGGAGTAGAATTGGTGGATGATTTCAGCCTGCTGTTTGGCATGAACGATGCAGTGACCGACACAAAGATGCGCAATACCAAAGAGTCGATTCTTGAAGCTCATTTTGTGGCAGGAGCCGGCAACTGGTGTTTTATGATGTTTGGCCGTAACCTGCTGAATTGGGACGACAGCTTCTCGTGGTCAAAATGGGTTACACCTTCACGCGATCTTATCAAGCAGTTTGAGACAGAAGGAGATATGGTGCGTTACAAAGAGTCGATAGTCTATTACGAATGTGGATGGTCGTTGTATTATCCAAAAGATAATTATCCGTTTATGTACAAATGCCGCTCTTCGCAAAGCAGTATTATCCATCTTCGCTATGCCGACATACTGCTTTTGAAGGCCGAAGCAATGATTCAGGGAGCGTCGCCCAACCTTTCGGGAGCAGCCCAGATTATTGACCAGGTACGCGAAAAACGCAATCTGAAAAAGTTGCCGGATAATGTAAAGGCAAATCAGCAATCAATGCTCGATGCTTTAATGAAGGAGCGTAGATTGGAACTTGCCTTTGAGGGACAACGCTGGTATGATCTTGTCAGACTCAATAAGGTGGAAGAGGTTATGAATGAGGTGTTTAAGAAAGATGTGGGTCGCAGGCCGCAGCAAGCAACATTTACCGGCCAATCGTACAGAGTGCCCGTGCCAATGTCTGCTATAAACATGAATCCAAAATTAGGTGAAGCTGCCGTTGAATAATCAGGACAGTAAACCATAATATCGATTTTACGATGAGTAAATTTAAAAGCATATTGTGTTGCGTTCTTTTGCCTCTATCAATTGTTGCATGTAGGAATACAAAAGTAACTGACAATAATACCGATGATGGGGATATCGTAAATGGCGACAAGGTTGTGACGGCTTACGTCACAACCGCATCGCGCTCCTCCGAATTTGTAAAGAATAAGGTGGCTTTCAGCAGTAAAGTTGACAATATGTCACCGCTTACCGTAACTCTTGTTCCATCACAACAATACCAAGTGATGGACGGTTTTGGTGCCGCCATTACAGGTTCGAGTGCCTACAACCTTTTGAAAATGAGTCCTGACGATCGGACACGGTTTCTTACAGAGACATTTTCGGATACTGAAGGCATGGGGCAAAGCTACGTAAGAGTTGCCATTGGCTGTTCCGATTTCTCGCTCAGCGAATATACCTGTTGCGACGAAAAGGGGAGTATGGAGAATCCGTTACAGCACTTCTCCCTTCAGAATGAGGAGCTGAACTACGTTATTCCGGTGCTGAAAGAGATACTTGCCATCAATCCCAACATCAAAGTAATGGGTACTCCATGGACACCTCCGATATGGATGAAAGTGAATAATCTTAAGGAGCTGAAACCTTTTGAATCATGGACAAGCGGACAACTTAATCCGGCGCACTATCAGGATTATGCAGAGTATTTTGTGAGGTGGATTGAAGCAATGGAAGGACACGGCATAAAGATATATTCGGTAACACCACAGAATGAGCCGCTAAACAGAGGAAATTCCGCATCAATGTTTATGGGCTGGGAGGAGCAGAATACCTTTGTAAAAGAGGCTCTTGGACCTAAGTTTAAAGATGTGAAACTTGATACCAAAATCTATCTGTTCGACCATAACTATAATTACGACAATATGTCGGGTCAGTACCAATATCCGCTGAAAATATATGCCGATGCCGCTACATCACAATATGTGGCTGGTGCTGCCTATCACAACTATGGCGGAAACAGGTCCGAACTTTTGGAGATTCATAAAGCCTATCCCGATAAGGAGT
>JBDHYT010000122.1:0-7407 GCA_039811485.1 Marinilabiliaceae bacterium
TTTTAAAGAGAAGGCGCAACTACCAAATATCAGAAAGGAGGCTATTGAAAAGTACGACCTCTCCATAGCCGAGATTGTAAAGATAAAGAATGGTGAAACTCTTATCGATAGCGAAGGCAATGAGGTTGAAAGGAGCGAACTGGTTATTGAACCTCCGAAGCCACGAAGCTTTGCCTACTGCTCCGATACCAAGTTTTACCGTAAAATTGTTGAGCATGTTAAAGGTGTTTCGTTGCTATATCATGAAGCAACCTTTACCGATGAACTCAAAAAACTCGCACGCCAGTCGATGCACAGCACTGCCAGGCAGGCTGCAACAATAGCTCACGAGGCTGGTGTGGAGAAACTCATAATTGGCCACTTCTCGTCGCGTTACCGCAATGTTTCGTTCTTTGAAAAAGAGGCCAAAGAGGTTTTTCCCAATACGGTGGCCGTAAACGATGGTTCCGTTTTTAAAATTGAACGATGATTTTGCTTCATATAGTTGCATTATAGATTAATCCAATAGTTGTATATTTGTATATCGTATTATTAATAGAATAGAGATGCAGGAAAAAATTGTGATTCTTGACTTTGGTTCGCAATACACTCAGTTGATAGCGCGGCGTATCAGGGAGATGAATGTATATTGCGAGATTCATCCTTTTAACAAGATTCCGGCTCTTGACGGTAGTGTGAAGGGTGTAATCCTTAGTGGTAGTCCTTTCAGCGTTAGAGACGAAAAGGCACCAATGCCCAACCTTGACAATATAAAGGGTGTGCTGCCTCTTTTGGGTATATGCTATGGAGCTCAATTCCTGGCCCATTCGTATGGTGGAAATGTTATGCCAAGCAACACTCGCGAGTACGGCAGGGCCAATCTCCAGTTTGTTGATGCATCAAGCCAACTTCTCAATGGGGTCTCCGACCATTCGCAGGTGTGGATGTCGCATGGCGATACAATCGTCTCTATTCCCGATAATTATAAAATTATTGCAAGTACTTCCGACGTTAAGGTTGGTGG
Source organism: Marinilabiliaceae bacterium (assembly GCA_039811485.1). Lineage (GTDB taxonomy): Bacteria > Bacteroidota > Bacteroidia > Bacteroidales > Marinilabiliaceae > JAGPIS01. Next base: position 1,004 of record JBDHYT010000122.1, read on the forward strand.
TTTTGCCGTGGAAGGCGAGAAAACCTTCGGAATCCAGTTTCACCCCGAAGTGTATCACTCATCCGAAGGTGCAAAAATAATTAAAAACTTTGTGGCCGATATTTGTGGCTGCCGTCAGGACTGGACTCCGGACTCGTATATTGAGTCGTCGGTGGCACAGCTTAAACAACAGATAGGTAACGACAAAGTTGTGCTTGGCCTTTCGGGTGGTGTAGATAGCTCGGTTGCTGCCGTATTGCTCCATAAAGCCATTGGTGCCAACCTTACCTGTATTTTTGTCGATAACGGCCTTCTTCGTAAAAACGAGTATGCAGGAGTGCTGGACTCATATAAGCACATGGGACTCAATGTTATAGGTGTCGATGCCAAAGAGAGGTTTCTGAGTGAGCTTGCAGGTGTGTCCGATCCGGAGACAAAACGCAAAATCATTGGTCGTGTGTTTATCGAAGTGTTTGATGCCGAGGCTCATAAGATTCAGGATGTTAAGTGGTTAGCTCAGGGTACCATCTATCCCGATGTCATCGAATCGGTATCGGTCAATGGCCCGTCGGTAACCATCAAGTCGCATCATAATGTGGGCGGATTACCCGATTTTATGAAACTTAAGATTGTTGAGCCATTGCGTCTGCTCTTTAAAGACGAAGTGCGCAGGGTAGGAGCAGCACTTAACATCAGTCAAAATATTCTGGGACGTCATCCTTTTCCGGGCCCCGGACTTGCAATCCGCATTCTTGGCGATATCACTGCCGAAAAAGTGGCTGTATTACAGGATGTTGACCATATATTCATTCAGAGCCTGCGGGATGCCGGCCTTTACGACCAGGTTTGGCAGGCGGGTGCAATTCTTCTGCCGGTGCAGTCGGTGGGAGTGATGGGCGATGAGAGAACCTACGAGAGAGTGGTTGCCCTTAGAGCCGTTAGCTCAACCGATGGCATGACAGCCGACTGGGTACATCTGCCCTACGAGTTTCTGGCAAAGGTATCAAACGATATCATAAATAAGGTACGTGGCGTAAACCGTGTGGTTTACGATATTTCGTCAAAGCCGCCAGCAACCATCGAATGGGAATAAAAAAAGCAGCCGGATTTATCCGGCTTTTTTTGTCCTTTTCTTTTGCAGGAAACAACTATAATGTTAAATTCGTTGTTTCTTATTTTTTCATGCTTACTGTTTAGTAGTGGTAATTATTTTTTGATGTTTCTCATATCGAATGTTTTATGAATTTTTTTAGAGCGTTTTTTTGCGGTATATTGTTGTTTTTCTCCATTATCATTGCCAATGGCCAGGTGGCGGGAGCCAAAGATTTGCATAAGTTGCAGGTTGCCTGGCAGATAATAAACACAATGTATGTTGATACTGTTAACTCGCCCGGTCTGGCTGAGGCAGCAATAAAATCTATGCTCCAACAGTTAGATCCTCACTCGTCATACGTCTCTGCCAAGGATGTGAAGGCCATGGACGAACCCTTGGAAGGCAGTTTCGACGGGATAGGGGTCGAGTTCAGCATTGTCCACGATACGCTTGTGGTGGCTTCGGTATTGAACGATGGCCCGTCCGAAAAGGTGGGCGTACAGGTTAATGACCGAATCATTAAAATTGATGAAAAGAGCATAGCAGGCATAGGCATTAGCAATAGTGATGTGATGAAAATGCTGCGTGGCAGAAGAGGCTCACGGGTAGATATTGAAGTACTCAGAAAAGGCAAAGCCAAACCATTGGTTTTTAAAATAAAACGCGATAAGATTCCTATCTTTAGTGTCGATGCATCGTATATTGCCGATAATAAGATAGGGTATATCAAAATTAGCCGCTTTGGTGCTCAGACTCATGACGAATTTGTAAAAGCACTTGAGGAGTTGAAAAAGCAGGGTATGAAGAGTTTGATTGTCGATTTGAGAGGCAATGGCGGCGGCTATCTGAAAGCCGCATTCGATATTGCCGATGAACTTATCGACAGTAAGAAGATGATTGTTTACACCAAAGGGAATGCAAGTCCGCTGATGGAGTTTAAGTCATCGGCCAAAGGACTCTTTGAGCGCGGACCATTGGTTGTACTTATCGACGAAGGGTCGGCATCGGCCAGCGAAATTGTGGCCGGAGCCATTCAGGACTGGGATAGGGGAGTGATAGTGGGCCGGCGAAGCTTTGGTAAAGGACTGGTACAACGCCCAATAAAACTGCCCGATGGATCGGAGATAAGACTCACTACCGCAAAATATTACACCCCATCGGGGCGTTGTATTCAGAAGAGTTACGAGAATGGAACGAATCAATATAAGGATGAGATAAACCATCGTTTGGAGACAGGCGAGATGGTGAATGCCTTAAATATTCCGGTCAATAACAACGAGGTGTATAAGACACTTATGTTGCAGCGGACCGTTTATGGCGGTGGCGGCATATATCCCGATCTGTTTGTGCCTCTCGACACAACCCGAATGAGCGTGCTGGCAACCCGGATTTTGCGTGCAGGCCTTATGCAGCGTTATATTGTCAGCCTTACCGAAGAGATGAAAGAGCGTTTTTCGGAGTTTGGTAACTTTAAGGCTTTCGACAAATACTTTGTGGTGACCGATGAGATGCTCAGGTTGTTTGTTAGGGAGGCAAAGGGTGAAAATATCGACTGTACCGTTGGTCAGCTTAAAGAGGAGAAAATCCTGATGATCCAGATAAAGGCGTTGGTTGCAAGGCGGCTCTTTACCGATTCCGACTACTACAAGGTGATGAATCCCGAGATTGATATTTATAAGAGAGGGTTGGAACTACTCAAGAATAACCGCGAATACGAACAGTTGTTGAAATGAGTCTGATAACCGATTTCGTGGTTCAAAACTGGATTGAACTTGCCGGAGCAGTAGCTGCCTGCATCTATCTCTTCTTCTCCATAAGGCAGAATATTTTGTTGTGGGTGTGTGGTATTGCCACATCGGCATTCTACATTTATGTTTTTGCCAAAGCAGCACTCTATGCCGATATGGGGCTTCAGTTCTATTACCTTATGGTGAGTATATACGGATGGTTTGTATGGGCACGCGGAGGTGTAACTAAACACAAAAGCGATATGCCGGTGGCCAGACTCTCGGTGTCGATGGCAATAAAACTATTTGTGATTCACGGTGTTATCTATCTTGTTATTCTGATTATGCTGCTTCATCTGCCACAGAAATTTGGATTTGCCGCATCGTCGCTCCCTTATCTGGATGCCCTTACAACCTCGGCGGCAATAGTGGCTACCTGGATGATTGCACGCAAGTATATAGAAAACTGGCTTATATGGATTTTTGTTGATGCCCTTTCTGCCGGTATGTACATATATAAAGAGATGTGGATCACAACCGTATTGTTTGTGATATATACAGTGGCAGCCGTGATTGGTTTTTTTGCATGGCAATCCGACTCCACAAAAACTGCTGAAGCATGATAGTGGTTGTAACAGGTCCCGAGTCGGTGGGCAAAACCACATTATGCAGGGCATTGTCGGCACACTACCACGGGATGTTGGAGCCGGAGTATGCACGTACATATCTTGAGTCGATACCGCATCATTATACTTACGATGATGTTGAGCATATTGCAAGAATCCAATATATGATGTTTCTCGATTATAGATATAAAAATGATGGACAATATGTTTTTTTCGATACATATTTGATAATAACCAAGATATGGTTTCAGAAAGTTTATGGTGTTGTGCCTCAGTGGATTGATGAAGCAATACTTAGCAGTATGGTCGATTTTGCACTTCTGCTGGAGCCTGATGTGCCCTGGGAGGCCGATCCATTACGCGAGAATGGCGCAGCCGAACAACGGCGTCATCTGTTCAACCTCTATAAACAGGAGTTGGAGTACTTTAAAATTCCCTACTCTATTGTTGGCGGCAGTGGTGAACAAAGAGTAAAAAACAGTGTTAACGGTATAGATACGTTTTTAAGATACAAACCAAAATAGCCCAATATGTCAGAAAACAACCAACCCGAACTATATTCCGAGATACAAAAAGTAGTAGGTCTTTTGGCTCAGGAGAGTTCCTACAAGTCGGTGTGCCATAGGCATTCGCCCGAGCTTCCCATGCCATCGTCCGAACGATTGGTGCAGATTGTGGAGCTTTGCCGCGAAATTATCTTCCCCGGCTATTTCGGCAACACGCCAATACGTCCCGACTCCATCAGATATCACATGGGTGTTTATGTGGAGAAACTTGTGCTATTGCTCAAAGGCGAGATATATGCAGGATTGTGCTTTGAGTGCGACGGCAGCGATCGTTCGGCACTTCAGGAGAGGAAAAACCGGGCTGCCTCAATTGCCCAATCTTTTATTTCAAATCTTCCGGAGTTGCGACGGCAGCTCACCAACGATGTGCAGGCTGCCTATATAGGCGATCCGGCAGCATCGTCAACCGGTGAAGTGATTTTTGCTTATCCGGCAGTGAAAGCTATTGTAAACTACCGAATTGCCCATTTTCTTTACACTATGGGTGTACCGGTTATTCCCCGGGTGATAACCGAATTAGCCCACTCCGAAACCGGTATCGATATTCATCCCAGGGCGCAGATTGGCGAGAGTTTTACCATCGATCATGGTACGGGAGTGGTGATAGGAGCAACCTCTATAATAGGCAATAATGTTAAACTGTATCAGGGGGTTACCCTTGGTGCAAAGAGTTTTCCGCTCGACAAGGATGGAAATCCAATAAAAGGTATCCCCCGACACCCAATAATTGAAGATAATGTGGTCATCTATTCGCAGGCAACCATATTGGGACGCGTAACAATAGGTGCCAACTCGGTGATAGGAGGCAACGTGTGGATTACCTCCGATGTGCCACCAAACTCTAAGATAGTGCAGTTCAAAAGCAAAGAGATGGAGCTTATGTTTGGTTCGGGAATATAAAAATGAACAAATTATTCTTTGCTTCTTTCTTAATTCTAAGATAAAAAGTTATATATTTGTAACAATGTTCACCATATCATTATAAATGGCGTTTAATTTGAATAAGTGGTATGCCGATAAAAAAGTTGGTGATGTTGTTTTGGAATATAGTGGCTCAATTGACAGTGAAATGATTGACCATGCACTGGTTGAGATTGAGAAGCAACTGAATCTGAAACAAGAAACTAACCAAACCCGCAAACGAGTGTTCAACGTATTTGTTGAATGCTTGCAGAATCTGTATCACCATATCGACACCCTGCCCACTTTAGCTAAAAGTGTTGGTAACGAGAGCTTTGGAGCTGTAATCCTTAGTAAGGAAGAGTCGGCATACCGAATTTCAACCGGCAATTTTATCCGAAACGAACAGGTGACATATATTAAAGACCGCATCGATCAGGTAAACTCATTGTCGGAGGCCGAACTACGAATGCTTTATCGCGACATACTCAATAATAATGAGTTTTCCGACAAAGGAGGAGGTGGACTGGGGATGCTCGACATCGTTCGGAAAGCAGGCAATAAGTTAGAGTATTTTTTCTATCCTTATTCGGATGACTTAGTTTTTTTTGCACTTGATGTTTATATTTGCTGAGAAAAAGAATTTTGACCTATGGAAACAATTATACGAGAAGGAAGCCCTAAGACACCTTTTATCATGATGGATGGCGAAAAAGGCGTTATTGAAATCAAAGGACGTTCTATCCCCGAAAATTCAGTCGAATTCTACAAACCTCTTATCGACTGGCTGGAGAATTTTACCGCCTTTGGTGGAAAACAGACCAATGTGAATGTGCAGTTGGAATACTTTAACACAAGTAGCTCCAAATGTCTGTTGGATATTTTCAAAAAACTTGAGATGATGTATCGCAAGGGAACATCTGTTCAGATTAACTGGTACTACGAAGAGGACGATGAAGATATGTATGAAGCAGGAGAGGACTACCAGTCTATCATCAATGTTCCATTTACTATGATTGAACTCGAAGATTAAGACTCTACTGTCAATAAAATAAGTTGAAGAGCACTCTATTGCAGGGTGCTCTTTTTCATTTGTGCAGTAGCTTGTTGCGCAGTATATGCCGCGACCGGCGTTGAATGTAGTAACGGGCTATTTTACCCGCATTGAGCAACTTCGAGAATACGCCAAAATAGAGTAGTGTGAACAACAACAGTGTGATAATCCAGATAAAGGTGATGTTGTAGTAGTAAGTGTCTATTTTGTAGCTGTTTATAATTTTATAGGGTGCAAACAGATGTGCTCCGAATATGCCGGGTTTGGGATCTTGAAATATGGGATCGGTCTTTTGCCACAATCGATGGTTATACTCAAGTATTTTATTGTCCAACAGGGTGTTGTTACGGATAAACTGTTCCAGATCGTCGTTGTGATAGGTCGATTTTAGCAATCCCAAATTAAATGTGCTGTCGCTGCTCCCACCCATTAACTCATTGCGTTTCTGCTCGTGCATAT
>JBDHYT010000123.1:0-7354 GCA_039811485.1 Marinilabiliaceae bacterium
GCAAATGTGTGCTGCATTTTTGACGTCATCTGCGCATTGCAGTAAATATCGGGAAACTGTGCATATCGGCGATTCTGCATTTCGCGCGCCTTAACAACTCTCTCCCTGATAGTTGCAGATGAGTCGGATGGCTTAAGCTCGGCGAGTTTGCTAAAAGGCACAGGTACAACCTCAATATGAAGGTCTATCCTGTCGAGCAGCGGCCCTGATATCCGGCCAAGGTATTTTTGTACAATTCCGGGGCTGCAAACACATTTTTTCTCCGGATGGTTAAAATAGCCGCATGGGCATGGATTCATGCTGGCCACGAGCATAAAACTGGCCGGATAATCGATGGTGAACCGAGCCCTTGATATGGCAATACGTCTGTCCTCAAGAGGCTGACGCATCACTTCGAGTACTGTGCGTTTAAACTCGGGCAGCTCATCGAGAAACAGAACTCCGTTGTGTGCCAGAGATATCTCGCCGGGCTGCGGAAAAGAGCCTCCTCCCACCAGTGCCACATCACTAATGGTATGGTGGGGCGAACGAAACGGGCGTTGTGTTATTAGCGAAGTATTGGTCTTTATCTTACCGGCCACAGAGTGTATCTTGGTGGTTTCGAGAGCTTCACCCAGCGAAAGCGGAGGCAGAATGGAGGGCAATCTTTTGGCTAACATCGACTTACCAGAGCCTGGCGGACCAATCATTATGATATTATGTCCACCGGCGGCAGCAATTTCAAGGGCACGTTTCACATTCTCCTGACCTTTGACATCCGAAAAATCAAAATCGATAAGATTCTGCCCTTTCGAAAACTCTTCGGTGGTATCGACCTCAACAACAGGTAAATCACCCTTTCCGGCAAAAAATGAGGCAACCTCATCAATGGTTGTTGCCCCCATTATTTTGATGCCGTCAACCACGGCTGCTTCACGTGCATTCTGAAGCGGCAGTATGCAGCCTTCAAACCCCTCCTCCTTGGCACGTATGGCCATTGGGAGCACGCCTTTTACCGGCAGCAGACCACCATCGAGCGACAACTCGCCCATAATGATATAACGACCCAGATTAGTTTCAGGAATCTGCTCGGATGCAGCAAGAATACCAATGGCTAAAGGAAGATCGTAGGCCGAACCCTCCTTACGGATATCGGCAGGAGCCATATTGATGACTATCTTATGACCAGGCCACCGGTAACCATTTACCCGCAAAGCAGATTCGATACGTTGCTGGCTCTCCTTAACCGCATTGTCGGGAAGGCCAACCATAAAGAACTTTATACCCTGCGATACATTGACCTCAATAGTAATGGTATATGCATCGATACCACTAACGGCTGAACCATAGGTTTTTACAAGCATATCATTAATATCTGTTATATACAATTTACAACTAAATTGATTAACAAACACAACAATCTACTTGTTTTTTCTTTTGCGGATAATTCTATAAATTATCGGTGAGTTTTGCGGCAATTACCGATGGCTCAATATCGAGGCACTCCCACGTACCTTTATAGCATGGTTTATTGCCGTAAACCGAGCAAGGGCGGCAGTCAATATCGCGCTGAACCACGTCGCTCATACTTTGACGATATCCAAGGAATCCGGCAAACGGATGTGTGGCACCCCAAACAGAAACTACCCTGACCCCTGATAGTGAGGCCATGTGCATTGCCGATGAATCCATGCTCATCATTGAATCAAGATTGGAGATTAGTGCAAGCTCTTCATCGAGTGACAGACGACCGATAACCGACGTGCAACTACTGTAACGCTGCTGAAAATCCTCAGCAACAGCACGTTCGGCAGCACCTCCTCCAAATATAAACATACGGATACCACCTTTGGCATGAAGTATCTTAACTACCTCTTCAACTTTTTCGACAGGATACATTTTTCCTTTATGCTGGGCAAAGGGGGCAATGCCAATCCATCGCTCACTCTTCACACCCGAAAGAGCGGTAATTTTATCATTCAACTCCACCTTTGGGAGAGGATATGAGGCCTGGAGGTCAATATTTAACCCGGTACGCCTGAATAAATCGGCATATCGGTCGATGGTACTTTTAAGCTGAACCATCTTTTTGTTGCTACGGCGTGTGAGCGCATGTTTTTCGGCACGTCCCTTGTCGATTACCAGAACTTTGGAGCCTGATAGAAAGAAGAAAAATCTCAACACCTTTGTACGCAACACATTGTGGGCATCAACAACAACGTCATAATTGCCTGCCTGCTTTAATTCCTTGTAGAGGCGGTAGATAGACGAAATACCTTTCCCGGTTTTTTTGATATCGGTACCAAAAAAGGTAAAATTGGTATGGTTAGCAAAAAATGGTTTAAAAAAAGATGTACTCAGGAATGTAACCCTACAATCGGGGTTTTGCCGGCACAACGCATCAACAACGGGCGATGTCATAGCCACATCGCCCATTGCCGACAGTCGTATTATAAGGATACCTCCCGGTTTGCTCATCAATTTACTTTTTGTAAAGAACCGGATTCAGATTCGGATCGTTATACATCTTCATCTGTTTGTAAACTTTCATATATTTTTCGCCGGACTCTATATCGGCCAGCAGCTCTTCGATGGCTGTTGACAGATCGCGATACTGCTCCTCAAGTACATTTAGCTTCTTGGTGCATGCGGAAATATGCTCTGCCGACACGTCGGTACGCTCAGTCTCCTGACGCATGTGATAAACCTTAAGCGCAAGGATGGAGTAACGGTCGATTGCCCAGGCAGGAGATTCGGTATTGATACGGGCATCAGGCTTAATCTTTACCTCCTTATACTTATCGAGAAAGTAGGAGTCGATATACTCCACCATGTCGGTGCGCACCTGGTTTGAAGCATCGATACGGCGTTTAAGCACCAATGCAGCTGCAGGATCGATATTCGGATCGCGCACCACATCTTCGAAATGCCATTGCACCGCATCTACCCAGTTTTTATGGTAGAGCAAGTGTTCAAACTGCTCTTTTTTGTATGGATTCTCGATGGGCTGGTCTATATTGTCGTATTTATGGTAATCCTCAATCGACTCATTGAAGACCTTCCAGCACAAGTCGGTAATTTTCATATTCTCAGATTTTATTAAACAAATAATCGGTTAACATTTTTTAATATTCATCAAATATAGCATTAATTCCGGAAAACATTACCGGCTTGCATCAAAAGGAATAATTTTCAGCCCACACTACTGATATGATCCGAAAGGATGGTTGCTTTATTGTTTTCGCACTCCACGAAACCGCTTTCACACTCAAACAGATACTCCGTCCCGGTCTTACCTACAACCCTGATTTTCCCTTTCACCAGCACCGATACAATTGGTGCGTGGTTTCGCAGAAGGGTGAAGCGTCCCTTGGCTCCGGGCACTTCGACCAGCCCGACAGGCTGACTGAATATCAGCTGTTCGGGCGTTATGATTTCCAAAAATAGATCGTTCATCATTTTTGTGTTTGGCTCATCAGTTTATCACCTTTGGCTATTGCCTGCTCAATAGTTCCAACCATGTGGAATGAAGCCTCGGGATAGTTGTCGAGCTCGCCATCCATAATCATGTTGAAACCACGAATTGTATCTTCTATCTTCACAAATTCGCCCGGTACGCCAATGAACTGCTCGGCAACGTGGAATGGTTGCGAAAGGAAACGCTGCACCTTACGGGCACGTGCCACAACCAGCTTGTCCTCTTCCGAAAGCTCTTCCATACCAAGGATTGAGATGATATCCTGAAGCTCTTTGTAACGCTGCAAAATCTCCTTAACCCGCTGTGCACAACGATAGTGCTCTTTACCAACGATATCGGGAGTAAGTATTCGCGATGTGGAGTCGAGGGGATCTACGGCCGGATAGATACCAAGCTCTGTAATCTTACGGCTCAACACTGTGGTGGCGTCAAGGTGTGCAAACGTAGTGGCCGGAGCCGGGTCGGTAAGGTCGTCGGCAGGCACATAAACAGCCTGTACCGAGGTAATTGATCCGTTTTTGGTCGATGTAATCCGCTCCTGAAGCAGACCCATCTCCGAAGCAAGTGTCGGCTGATAACCTACTGCTGAAGGCATACGGCCAAGGAGTGCAGAAACTTCAGAACCTGCCTGTGTAAAACGGAATATATTATCGATAAAGAGAAGGACGTCACGGCCTTTACCGCTTCCGTCGCCATCGCGGAAAGTCTCGGCAATGGTAAGACCCGAGAGTGCAACACGGGCACGTGCTCCCGGTGGTTCGTTCATCTGGCCAAACACCATGGTGAGCTGCGACTTCTTAAGTGCTTCGTGGTCAACCTTTGACAAATCCCACTCCCCCTTTTCCATGCTGGCTTTAAACTCTTCACCGTAGTTCACGATGTTAGCCTCAATCATCTCGCGAAGCAGGTCATTACCCTCGCGGGTACGCTCACCCACGCCGGCGAAAACCGAAAGACCATCGTGACCTATTGCGATATTATTGATAAGTTCCTGAATAAGAACTGTTTTACCCACACCGGCACCCCCAAAGAGACCAATCTTACCACCTTTTGAGTAAGGCTCAATAAGGTCGATTACTTTGATACCTGTAAGGAGGATTTCAGCTTCGGTAGATAGCTCATCAAAGGCCGGAGCCTCTTTGTGGATAGGACTTACTATGGTGCGCGGCACTTCGGGAAGACCGTCGATTGCACTACCAATTACGTTCAAAAGACGTCCCTTTACAGCTTCGCCTCCAGGCATAGCGATAGGAAGTCCGGTATCTACCACTGTAAGGCCACGGGTCAATCCGTCGGTGGAATCCATTGATATACACCTGATTGTATTTTCTCCAATATGCTGCTGGCACTCAACAACCAGCCTGCTTCCATCGGTACGAACCACCTCAAGGGCATTCAGAATACGGGGTAGTTCGGCTCCTTCCAGGTCGAATTTAACATCAATAACAGGACCTACAATCTGAATGATACTACCTTTAATACTTTTTTCCATGTGTTATTTGTTTTTGTCTCCCTACGGCATACATCAAAATGAATAAGATGAAATACCGGAATCACAGGAATATTTTTGTTCAGTAAATTCTAACGCTCTCTCTTTACAAGTGATGCAGCAAAATCGTTGAGCATCTTACGGTTACTCCCGGTAAGATTAAGCTCGTCGAGCGATTTCATTGCCCTATCGAAATAAAAATCAATCTTGCGCACCACCAAATCCCTGATGCCTAACTGATTATAGATTTGAGTAACTCCACTTATCTTCTCTGCACGCAAAAAATCTTTAACACGAAGCCAGTGGTTTAGATTATCGAGTTGTGTTTGGTTCGCAAGATTACGAGCCATTATCATTGGGTAGGTTTTTTTATTTGAAACTATATCGCCGCCAATGCTCTTTCCGAATGTCGCTTCATCGCCATAAACATCGAGCAGGTCGTCCTGAAGCTGAAAGGCAATGCCCGCATCGATGGCAAAAGAATAAAGCAAATCGGCCTCTTCGGGCTTTGCTCCTCCAATAATAGCACCAAACTTCATGCTTCCTGCAAGCAAAACAGCTGTTTTCAGCCTAATCATACCAATGTAACTCTCCTGGTCAACATCATCGAGGTTTTCGAACTCCATATCATACTGCTGCCCCTCACACACTTCGAGAGCAGTGGTATTGAACACATCGAGTACCCGGGCCAGATAGGGAGCAGGAGTTTGGGCTACGTATTGAAGTGCCTTAATCATCATGGCGTCGCCCGAAAGTATTGCGGTATTGGCATTCCACTTGACATGCACCGTAGGCTTGTTGCGCCTGATGGCGGCCTGATCCATTATGTCGTCGTGAAGAAGGGTGAAGTTGTGAAACAACTCAACGCCCAAGGCTGCGGGCATAGCTTCGTCAAATCTGCCCGCAAAAATCTGACAGGCAGCGAGACACATCACAGGCCTTATCCTCTTTCCGCCCAGCGACATGGTATATTCGATGGGCAGATATAGATTTTCGGGTGCTTTAACAAACGGCTGCTCCTTGATTGCCCTCTCAACAACCGACTGTAATTCCTTAATCGACAACATACTTTATTCTACGGTTTTAAAATATGTCAAAGATAAAAAACAAATCGGCATAATAATGAAAAACTACACCGAATTGAAATTTATACATATCAAACGGTAGGAAACGGCATGGTTAAACAACTCATTACTGTTAAACGCCGGCAGTATCCTTCACCATTTTTTTTTCGGCTTCAAGTTCTTTATGTTCTATCTGCAAAAACTCAAGTTCTATATCTTCGTCTTCATTAAAAATCTGAAGCAACGGCTCACGATATGTCTTCTCCCTCATGCGTTTATCCATCGACATCAGCAGCGAAGGGAGGATGATAAGATTCGAGAACAAGGCAATTAGCAGCGTAATGGCAATAAGCATTCCAAGAGCCTGAGTACCACCAAACTGCGACACACTAAATATTCCGAATCCGAAGAAAAGAATGGTGGCTGTGTAAATCATACTTACCCCAGTCTCTTTAAGTGCCAGATATACTGATGTTTTAATGCTGCCGTTGGTATCTTTCATATCTATTCTGAATTTGGAAAGATAGTGTATTGCGTTATCGACCGAGATACCAAAAGCGATACTGAAAACAAGTATGGTAGATGGTTTGATGGGAATTCCGAAGTAACCCATAAGACCGGCTGTCATTATCAATGGTATCATATTGGGTATAAGCGATATGACAATAATCTTAGCCGAGCGGAACATCAACGCCATAAATAGCGATATAAGAAAAATGGCCAAAGCAAGGCTCGAAAACAGATTGGTGATGAGATAGTTGGTCCCCTTGAAAAATATGACGCTTGCACCTGTTAGCCGTGTGAAATACTGGTCGGCAGGAAACACTGTCTCAATTTTTGCTCTAATCTCCTTGTCGAGTTCATTCATGTGGGTGGTGCCAACATCGGCCATCCTGAAGCTGAGGCGGGCTCGCTGCTTCAGGGTATCAACAAAGCTGGTCATCAGCTGGGTTTGTGCTCCACCTGTCTTGCCAACATACGACAGGATAAATGCCCGTTCCTGATTGTTGGGAATGCCATACCTCGACTCATTGCCATTGTAGAAGGCTTGTCGTGCAAACTTAACCGCCTCGATAAGCGAAAGAGCCTTAGAAAATTCAGGCATTGCCGATATCGTGGTCTGTAGCTCGTCAAGCTTCTGCATATTGGAAGTCTGGATAACGCCATTGGGTTTTTTGGTGTCAATCATTATCTCAACAGGCATAAGTCCGTCGAAGTTGCTTTCAAAAAACTTCAAATCGGTATATAGCGGATTATCGTGCGGTATGTCGTCGAGCATATATCCTGTAGTCTTCATCTTAAAAATACCGAAGATGCCGAATACAAGCAAAATAACCGTAAACA
>JBDHYT010000124.1:0-7326 GCA_039811485.1 Marinilabiliaceae bacterium
TGCATCTCTTTACTATCGTAGGATGCAAAAGGGACACCAACGCCAACCGCAACACCTCCCGTGAGGATAAGCCACGGCCTTATGCCGCTGCAACTCATCTTATCGATAAACGGACGACTCACCAGCAATTCATTATTCATCGACATGACAAGCGGAATGTCGCCATCATTTACAATCCTGTCAAGTTCTTGTTCCTGTGCCCATTTCAGACCTATGGTGGCCGAATAGATGGTGTGCCTGCTCGATATAACCCATGCCTCGTCGCGCCGCCACAACTTTTTAATTGCCAGATTGGGTATAAAATAGTCAAAAGCCAGATGCGATGAAAGCTCAAGTTTAGGGGTAATACCATAACGCGAGGCACCAGCAATTGTCAATGCACCACTATTGGAAGCCGATGTATTGGCACTTTCGGCATGCCACAAAGGTGAGTTCCATTTATCCACAACCCGCCCTGTACTGCCGAAGCCTCCATCGAACTCCTGAGCATTAACAACAGAAAGATTTACAAATAACAGAACTAATATTACAGAAACACTCTTCATAAAATCAATATGCCTTTATGAAACTTACACTATCCTCTTAAATAATAATCAAACTTAAGAACTATTTTTTTACCTAATGCAAAAATTATATTAAAAGAACAGTAATTTAACTCATAATAAACTCAAAATCAACGAAACGAAAGAATTTGGCAATATGGATAGTACAAAAGAAACCCAAAGATGAATTGAGACTTAATTTTTAAAGGGAAATAAATATTCTTTTGTATCCTCTTATTTCCCTATCTTTAGGAGGTTATTTTTAAAAGCAGTTAAGAAATAAATACATGGCTAAAAAAGAAAAACAGGACAAGCCAATAGAGGTTAGTTTGTGGGAATCGGCTAATAAACTGCGTGGTAGCGTGGAGCCTTCGGAATATAAACATGTGGTATTAGGTTTGATATTTCTCAAGTTTGTAAGCGATAAGTTTGAGGAACATCGTGCCAAACTTATTGCAGACGGGAAAGAAAAATACATTGAGATGCCCGAATTTTATAATATGAGCAATATATTCTTTCTGGAAGAAATTTCTCGTTGGAACTATATACGAGACAAATCGAAACAAGATGATTTAGCTTTAATTATTGACACTGCGCTGCACACCATAGAAAAGGACAACAAAAGCCTTAAAGGAGCATTGCCCGACAACTATTTCTCCCGCTTAGGCTTGGAAGCATCAAAACTGGCATCATTGATTGATGAGATAAGCGATATAAACACGCTTAAAGACAAAGAGCAAGATGTGGTAGGAAGGGTATATGAATATTTCTTATCCAAGTTTGCTTTAGCCGAAGGAAAAGGGAAAGGCGAATTCTATACTCCCAAAAGTATTGTCAATTTGATTGCCGAAATGATTGAGCCATACAAAGGTATCATATACGACCCCGCTTGTGGCTCGGGCGGCATGTTCGTTCAATCAATTAAATTTATTGAGAGCCACCATGGCAATAAAAAAGAAGTTTCAATCTACGGACAAGAATATACAAACACAACCTATAAGTTGGCGAAGATGAACCTTGCCATTCGCGGAATTTCTGCCAACTTGGGAGCAAAAGCCGCCAATACCTTCTCCGACGACCAGCACAAAGACCTGAAAGCCGATTACATAATGGCCAATCCGCCCTTTAACCAAAAAGACTGGCGAGCAGAAGAAGAACTGATTGACGATCCACGTTGGCGTGGCTACGATGTTCCTCCCAAAAGCAATGCCAATTACGGTTGGATATTGAATATGGCAAGCAAACTTTCCGATAATGGTGTGGCGGGATTCATTCTAGCCAATGGAGCATTAAGTGGCGGTGGCGACGAGTACAAAATACGCCGAAAACTGATTGAAAACGATTTGGTTGAAGCTATCTTGGTTTTGCCACAAAATATGTTTTATACCACCAATATCAGCGTTACGCTTTGGATATTGAACCGAAACAAAACAGCACGTCGGTTTCAAGTTGGTGATGAAGAACGCAATTACCGCAATCGCAAAGGAGAAGTGTTATTTATGGATTTACGGCAGATGGGCGAACCTTTTGAAAAGAAGTTCACTCAGTTTTCAGTTGGAGATATTGAAATGGTTACAAGAGCGTATCACGATTGGCAAACGACTACCGTTGAAAATATAGCAGAAGCGTTCAATCGTCCCGAATTCTGCTTCAGTGCTTCGTTTGATGAAATTGAAAAGAAAGATTTTTCTCTGATGCCCAGTAAATACATTGAGTTCGTAAACCGGGACGAGAATATCGATTTTGACGAAAAGATGAAGACTTTACAAGCCGAATTTAAAGATTTGCTGCAAGCCGAGGAACAATCGAAACAGGAATTACAGACTGTTTTTAAGAATCTGGGGTATGAAATCTGATCAAGAGAAAAAGATAGAAAGTCCATTAGAAACGAACTTTATTGAAGAAATAAAGCAGATTATTTCAGCGGCACGAAACAAAGCTTATACTGCTATTAATTTTGCGCAGGTTGAAGCAAATTGGTTATTAGGTAAAAAAATCGTGGAACAAGAGCAAAATGGAGCCCACCGTGCCGAATATGGAAAATATATTTTAACTATTGCTTCGCAAGAGCTGACAAAAACGTTTGGCAAAGGTTTTTCAACAACAAACTTAAAGAATTTCAGGAAGTTCTATTTGCTTTTTAGGGAAGAGGAGAAAAGTCAGGCACTGCCTGACCTTTTCGAAATACAAATTGGTCAGGCATTGACTGACCAATCTTTTCAAAGCAACCAACAAGTAAGGATGTTGAGTTGGACTCATTATGAGCGACTTATTCGTGTTGAGAATAAAAAAGAACGTGATTGGTATATCAAAGAAGCTGCCGAACAATCCTGGAGTTATCGTACGCTCGACCGAAATATCTCCACCCAGTACTATTATCGCTTGCTTGCTTCCCAACAAAAAGAGCCGGTGATTCAGGAAATGCAGGAAAAAACACAATCATTTCAAGACGATAAGTTAGCGTTTATCAAGAATCCTTCCGTATTGGAATTTCTAAATCTTCCGGCTAATATGGGTTATTCGGAAAAAGAATTAGAGAATGCGTTAATCAATAATTTGCAGAATTTTTTACTTGAATTAGGGAAAGGCTATGCTTTTGTGGAGCGGCAACAGTTGGTTCGAACCGAAACCGCCGACTTCTATATCGATTTGGTATTCTATAATTACATCTTAAAATGCTTTGTCATAATCGAATTGAAAACAGATAAAATAACCCATCAAGACATCGGGCAACTTGATATGTACGTACGGATGTATGACGACCTGAAACGAGGAGATAACGACAATCCTACGATTGGCATTTTGCTCTGTACCGAAACCGATAAAACAATTGCACGTTACTCAGTATTGGCAGAAAACCGACAATTGTTTGCGACCAAGTACATGCCTTATCTTCCATCCGAAAAAGACTTAGAGGCAGAAATAGAAAGACAAAAACTGATATTTCAACAAAGGAGGGAGAATGACTAAAGCAAATTATAAACGACTGGGCGAGTACATCCGGGAAGTGGACGTAAGGAATGACGGATTGGAAATAACCAATCTTTTAGGGTTGACTATCAATAAATGCTTTATTCCTTCTGTTGCTAATACGGTTGGCACAGATATGGAAAGATATAAAGTTATTCGCAAAAATCAGTTCGCTTGTAGTACAATGCAGGTACGGCGCGATGGGAAAATGCCTGTTGCGTTATTGAAAGATTTTGGAGAAGCGATAATTTCACAAGCCTACCCCGTTTTCGAAATAATCAATGACGAATTGTTATTGCCAGAATATTTAATGATGTGGTTCTCTCGCTCTGAATTTGACCGTGAAGCCTGTTTTCATGCAGTTGGTGGTGTACGTGGAAGTTTGGAGTGGGAAGATTTTCTAAATTTCCAACTTCCCATTCCCCACATCGACAAACAACGAGAGATAGTAGCCGAATACCAAGCCGTTCAAAACCGCATCGACCTCAACAACCAACTGATACAAAAACTCGAAGAAACTGCACAAGCCATTTATAAAGAGTGGTTTGTGGATGGAATTGACAGGGAGAATTTGCCGGAAGGGTGGAGAATTGAAAAAATGAAAAACGTTTGTCTAAAAATAGGAAGTGGCTCTACACCAACTGGAGGCAAAGAAAGTTATTTTCAATCAGGTATTTCGCTAATTAGAAGTACAAATATTTATGATTATAATTTTTCATTTGATGACTTAGCATTCATCAATAACGAACAAGCAGAAAAGCTTAAAAACGTTGAAATAATAGAAAATGATATTTTATTCAACATCACTGGAGTTTCTGTAGCAAGATGTTGTATGGTGCCTAAAAATGTATTGCCAGCAAGGGTTAATCAGCACGTAATGATTATCAGACCAGATGTTAATCTAAATATTTCATTTTACTTGCTCTTAAATCTCTGTTCAACTGATAGCAAAAACACTTTATTGGCTATTAGTCAATCAGGTTCAACAAGAGAAGCAATTACAAAATCTGAAATTGAAGAATTTGAAATTGTATTACCGAACAATGAAATATTAAAAAGGTTTGAAAATCAAATGCAAATAATATTTTCACTTAAGGATTTGAGATCATTGGAAAACCAAAAACTAACTGAACTAAAAGCGTTGTTGTTATCGAGGCTGGCTACGATATATTAAGGGCGAAAGATTTTTCACACCAACGTAAAAAACATAAAATTATGAACCAATACAACCCCAATAAACATCACCGCAGGTCTATTCGATTAAAGGGATACGATTATTCGCAGGCCGGATTGTATTTCATTACGATATGTTGCGAAAACAGGGCGTATTTATTTGGGGAAATTATTGATGGAGAAATGACATGTAACGATGCGGGGATAATTGCCAATCAATGTTGGTTGGATATTCCAAACCATTTTCCAAATGTGGTTTTACACGAATATGTGGTTATGCCCAATCACATTCACGGTATTATTGAAATCGTGGTAGGGGCGAAAAATATTTCGCCCGAAAAAATTTCGCCCGAATCGTTGAATACAAAATATATTTCGCACAATAATACCATAACGAATGATATGGTGGCATATGGTGAAACCGATGATATAAATGCGAAAAACATGGATAATGGTGATATTTGGGCGAAAAATATTTCGCCCCTACCACGTCAAAACGGCACGTCAAAAACCATCGGGTCAATGGTGCGCGGATTCAAAATTGGTGTTACAAAATGGATGCGTCAACACACAAACGTAAATGTTGTGTGGCAACGCAATTATTACGAACATATCATCCGCAACGAACAATCGCATCAAACCATTTCTAATTATATCATCAACAATCCCACAAAATGGGTAAACGATAAATTTTTCATGAAATGAAATTCACTGAATCCAAACTCGAAGACGCATTTACCGAACTTCTTTCACAAGAGGGTTATCCGCATTGCTTGGGCGATACACTTACCCGTCAGCCCGATGAAGTGTTGATAGAGGATGATTTTCGTAATTTTCTGAAGAAACGTTACGTAAACGAAGGTATTACCGATACGGAAATTAAGTCAATTCTATTGGAAATAAAATCGTTGCCCTCTTCGGATCTGTACGAAAGTAATAAGCGTTTTATGAAAATGCTGTCGGACGGATTCATTCTAAAACGTGAAGATCATACTCAAAAAGATGTTTATATACAGCTAATTGATTATGCGGGATTGGAAAACCAAAAACAGGCAAACAAAGAGGATTTAATTACGATTGTTGCTGCACCTGAAAAAGAATACCGAATTGCAGATAAAAATATCTATCGTTTTGTTACCCAACTCGAAATACAAGGATCGGAGAAACGGATTCCTGATGGCATTCTATACATTAACGGGTTACCGCTGGTGGTGTTTGAGTTCAAAAGTGCCATTCGTGAAGATGCCACCATTCACGATGCCTACACACAACTTACCGTTCGCTACGAACGCGATATTCCCGAGCTGTTTAAATACAATGCCTTCTGTGTAATCAGCGATGGCATAAACAATAAGGTCGGATCATTTTTTGCTCCTTACGATTTCTTCTACGCATGGCGGCGTATTGCCGGAATGAATAAAGATGTGGACGGAATAGACTCGATGTACACCTTGATTCAGGGCATGTTTCATAAAAACAGGCTACGGGATGTGTTGCGGAACTTTATTTACATTCCTGATACATCTAAGAAAAACGAAAAAATAGTTTGCCGTTACCCGCAATATTATGCTGCTCGTGCCTTGTTCGAAAGCATCAAAAAAGCACTAAAACCATTGGGTGACGGGAAAGGAGGAACATATTTCGGTGCCACAGGCTGTGGGAAGAGCTACACAATGCTTTTTCTTACCCGTTTATTGATGAAAAGCGAACACTTCGGTAGTCCTACCATCGTGCTGATTACCGACCGCACCGATTTGGACGACCAGCTGGTAGGACAATTCACCAATGCCAAACAATTTGTTGGAGACAACAATGTGATAAGTGTGGAAAGTCGTGAGAACTTGCGCGAATTATTACAGGGACGAGAAAGTGGAGGCATATTTCTGACAACTATCCACAAGTTTACCGAAGATACAAAGTTGCTTACAAACAGGCAAAATGTGATTTGCATTTCGGACGAAGCTCACCGCAGTCAAACCAATTTAGATCAGAAAATAAAGGTAACAGAAAAAGGCGTTTCCAAAACGTTCGGTTTTGCCAAATATCTGCACGATTCGCTACCCAATGCAGTTTATGTAGGTTTTACCGGAACGCCGATTGATGCAACATTGGATGTATTTGGCAAAGTAGTAGATGCCTATACAATGACCGAATCTGTTCGAGACGAAATTACCGTACGTATTGTTTATGAAGGGCGAGCAGCAAAAGTAATCTTAAACAATAGCGAACTAAAAAAGATTGAGAAATATTATGATGATGTCGCCAAGGAGGGAGCCAACGAATATCAGATAGAAAAAAGCAAACAAGAATCTGCACGGTTGAATACCATCTTAGGCGACCCCGACCGTTTGCAGGCTTTAGCCGAAGATTTTATAACACATTACGAAAATAGAATTACCGAAGGTTCTTCGGTAAAAGGCAAAGCTATGTTTGTATCTATCACCCGCACTATTGCATACGAATTTTACAAAAACATATTGGCTCTTCGACCCGAATGGGGAGAAATACAATTTGCGGAAAATGATGTAGAACTTACCGATAAAGATAAACGCGAGTTAAAACCGCATCGATTCAGAGCCAAAATTTAGTCATTGGAAATTAAGTCTTTACAAAGTGCTGAATTAAAAACTTTTCCGGCTAT
>JBDHYT010000125.1:0-7305 GCA_039811485.1 Marinilabiliaceae bacterium
CATGCGACACTCTACGAGGTCGTTGTTGGCCTTATTATTTAACTGCTATATACATGCGACTCCATCCGGAGTCAGACCCGTGGAGATTCGTGGACAAATTCCTGCAATCTCGCTCAATCTATCAAAGTTATTTGAAGTCATGGCTAAAGTAGGAATACGGAATTGCAGCTGCCACGGGCAGTCCAAAAAGTTTATTATCCACGGATTACACTGATTTTCACAAATACTATCTCACTGTATATAAGCAACCTATTAAAAATGGTTTTATATTTTTCGTGTTTATTTGTGTAATTCGTGGACTTTTTAGACACCGTCAAATTACAGATATTCCTGCCACTTCTTGAAAAAGAAAATCTTTTCAATTGTTAAAGAGAGGGTAAACAGGATATTTGTAGTAAATAATTTTACTCACAAGAGAAGAATAATCACGGCGGCAGGAATGAAAGAGTTGGTTAATGAGAGCCCACTCTTCGTTCGAGATGACTATCCGTTATGTGCAGGATAGGAAGAGAATTGTGTGGCGGCAATTTATTCACTTGCTAAATATTTCCGTATCTTCGATGTTTAATTAATTTTTATCAAATGGAACAAACGAATATGTCAACAGGCCGGATTGATGTGGTTGATGCGTTGCGTGGTTTTGCTGTGATGGCTATATTGCTGGTACACAGTCTTGAACATTTTATTTATCCGGTATATCCGGCTGCATCGCATGGTTGGCTCAATGTGCTTGACCAGGGAGTGTTCAACATTATCTTCACTCTTTTTGCCGGCAAGTCGTACGCCATATTTGCGCTGCTGTTCGGCTTTACATTCTACATTCAAAATAACAACCAGAAAAAGCGAGGGATGGATTTTGGTTACCGTTACTTGTGGCGGTTGGTACTTCTAACATTGTTTGCCACCATTAATGCTGCATTTTTCCCGGCCGGCGATGTGCTGTTGCTATTTGCAGTGGTGGGAACCGTACTGTTTTTCACCCGTAATATGAGCGACAAAGGAATACTGATTACTGCAATTGTTTTCCTGTTGCAACCGGTGGAGTGGATTCATTACATAGCAAGCGTTTTAAACCCCGAATATCAACTTCCTGAACTAAATGTGGGGCCGATGTATGCCACAGTAGCCGAATACACAAAAAACGGCACTCTTTTGGAGTTTTTATGGGGAAACATCACCATTGGCCAGAAAGCAAGTTTGCTGTGGGCGGTGGATGCAGGACGATTCTTTCAGACAGCGGGATTATTTCTTCTTGGCACCTATCTTGGCAGACGAGAACTGTTTATTATCAACGATAAAAGCAGGGTTATATGGATTAAAACTTTAATAATTTCAGCCATCATGTTTGCGCCACTTTATACCCTCAAAGAGCAGATAATGGGTAATGAGTTGATGGTTAAAAATACGGTGGGCACTGTGATGGATATGTGGCAGAAGCTGGCTTTTACGTTAGTTCTGGTATCGTCGTTTATGATTCTTTACCAGAGTGAGCGATTCAGAAAAAGTACCGACATCTTCAGGTTTTATGGTAAGATGAGCTTAACCAACTATATAACCCAATCGATTGCAGGAGCCATTATCTTCTTCCCCTTTGGATTGCACCTGGCACCATATACAGGTTATACGCTAAGTCTGCTGACAGGATTAGTTGTTTTTGTTGCACAGGTCAACTTCTGCAAATGGTGGTTGACTACACATAAACAGGGGCCACTGGAGAGTATCTGGCATAAACTGACATGGATTGGAGGCAGGTAGGAGTTTAAGAGTTAAAGGGTTGAAGAGTCAAGTTAAAGGGTTGAAGTTTACTTTGCAAATTTAGCGATAACTTGCTCAACGATGGGCATATCGGGGTCGGGCCATGCGAGGCGCATAAGTTGTGATGGAGCAAACCACTCTACCCTGTCGTGTTCGATGGAGTGAAGATCACCACCGGTAATTTCGGCCCAGAAAGGGATTAGTCTGATTCTTTTATCGGGGTAGTCGAACTCAGAAGGTTCTAATTTACCGAGTATTCGGATGGTTACATGAAGTTCTTCTTTAATTTCGCGATGGATGCAATCTTCATACGGTTCGTTGGGGTGGAGTTTACCTCCGGGGAACTCCCAAAGGCCGGCATGATCCATTGAGGGGCCACGTCTGGTGGCCAGAATAAGGCCGTTGTGAACAATCACGGCACAGGTAACTTCAGAAAAACGCATAACAAAAGAGTATCAGGTTAGATAGTACAAATATAACCCAATATCAGAACCAACCAAAACTCGAAGGTAAAAAAATTATTTATTGTCGTCGGCAAACCATTCGGCAAAGCTCGAGCCTGTTTCGTGCAGTTTGATGGTTACCAGTTCGATACCTGCGGGCAGACGGCGGCTGATTTTTTGGGCAAAATCAACCACCATATTTTCGCATGTAGGTTGGTAAGGAACCCTAATAATTCTCTCGGAGTAAAGGTTGAGGTGATCGATGGGAGCATTCTGATTTACAGTTATTGAGTGGTCGAGAGGGTCAACAATCTCCTCTTTCACAATCCGTTTAAGATCGCCAAAATCGATTACCATACCCTGTTTGGGATTGTCGGTATCGTCGATGATGTCGCCCTTGACGGTAACAAAGAGAATATATGAATGACCATGGACATTTTTACACAAACCATCGTACTTCCACAGGAGGTGCGCCATCTCAAACCTAAATTCCTTGGTAACTCTAACCTTAGCCATTGTAGTAGAAATTAAAAAAACAAAAACGATTAATGTTGCCCGGAGGCGCATTTGCTGACGCAATCGATGATATTGTGCAGACTATCGTGGCGCACAAAGTAGAAGGTGTTTTTACCTTCGCGCTTACAGTCGAGTACACCTTTATCCTTGAGTATTCCAAGGTGGTGTGATGCAGTACTTTGTTCAATATTGAGTTTCTGATGAATTTCGGTTACTGTCATCCGTTTCCCTTCATCGAGTAAGTTGATGATTGCAATACGCATCGGATGCGCAATAGCCCTCAAAATAGCGGCTGCATTTTCGAGCATCTTTTCATCAAGAGTAGTTATAATCATAGGGCTGTATAATTTATGAAGAGCAAAGATATATATAAATATATAGATTTGAAACAGTAAACAAAAAACGGCTGTGCGAATGATAAAAACCAAGTCAACCTAAATGATTTGAATAAAAAACAATAAATTGCAAGTAATAGTTATTTTTGCATAATAAAGATAGAACAACATGTCAGCAGATAAGATAAAAGAGCCGATAGCGGTTGAGATGGCGGAGTTTGAGAAATACTTCAGGAAAGAGCTGAAAACCCCTATCCCACTGTTGGATATAATTACAAACTATGTGCTTCGCCGCAAGGGAAAACAGATGCGTCCGATGCTAGTTTTTCTGTCTGCAAGGCTCCACTCCCACCTAACCGAAAGTGCGTACGTTGCCGCAACGCTAATTGAGCTTCTGCATACAGCAACCCTGGTACACGACGATGTGGTGGACGAGACATACCAGCGCCGGGGCATGTTCAGTGTAAATGCACTGTGGAATAGCAAGATATCTGTTCTTGTAGGTGACTATTTCCTGTCGCGGGGTCTGCTAACCGCCTTAAACAACGATCAGATTGATATACTGCGGATTGTATCAACGGCAGTTAAAGAGATGAGTGAAGGTGAGCTGCTTCAGATTGAGAAGGCCAGAAAGCTCGATATAACCGAAGATGTTTATTATGAGATAATAAGGAAAAAGACAGCCACGTTAATTTCGGCATGTACCCAGGCAGGAGCCTTTGCAGGCGGCGCAACGGCTGAGCAGCGTGCCATGATGAAGAGCTACGGTGAGAATCTCGGCATTGCCTTCCAGATTCGCGATGACCTGTTTGACTACGAGAAGAGCGGTTTTTTGGATAAGCCTACCGGCAACGACATAAAGGAGAAGAAGCTCACACTTCCGCTGATACATGTATTGGAGAAAGCACCTGCAACCAAGTCGCGGGAGATACGTTCAACGATAAGGCGGCATCACAAAAACGAGAAAAAGATAATCCAAATAATTGATTATGTGATTGATAATGGTGGTTTAGAGTATGCACGGAGTCAGATGATGGATTACAGCAAAAAGGCTGCCGAGAGTTTAAGCATTTATCCCGACAGCCCTGTTAAAAGCTCACTGTTACAGCTTATTGAGTATAATATAACCCGTAAGAAATAATCAGAAATAGTTGATTGTACCAGTTTTGCCCTCCCTGAGTTCAACAAGTTTTGAGAGCAGAGTATTGGCAAGCCGGCTTGCACCAATTCTGAAGAGTTCATTGTTGAGCCATTCAGAGCCAAGAACCTCTTTTACAATCTGATAGTAAACCAGCGCATCCTCTATTGACACTACCCCACCCGATGGTTTGAAGCCCACCTTTTTACCTGTCTTCTGGTAGAAATGTTTGATTGCGGTACACATAACATAGGCAGCCTGGTAAGAAGCACCGGCATATACCTTTCCGGTGGATGTTTTGATGAAGTCGGCACCGGCATTCATCGAAAGCAGGCTGGCATTCCAAACATCCTCAGCATTGCGAAGTGCGCCTGTTTCAAGTATTACTTTAAGATGGGCATCGCCCATAACCTCTTTAACGGCAACAATTTCGCCTGAGACAAACTCATAATTACCTTCGAGAAACTCACCCACCGAGATAACAATATCAATCTCGTTTGCGCCAAAATCGAGTGCTTTTTTAGTCTCACCAACCTTAATATCGGAAAATGTTTGAGAAGAGGGGAAACCTGCACTTACAACGGCTTTTCTTACGTTTTTCGCCTTTAGCGTACCATTCATTACGGGAGCGAATACAGGAAAGAGGCAAAGAGCAGCCACATTTTTGTAGTTTGGATAGTCAACTTCAAATTTATTGACTTTAGAAACAAATTCGGTGACGCTATTAACAGAATCTGTTGTACTAAGGGTTGTTAGATCGATACAATTAAATATCAACTCTAATACTTCACTATTATTTTGGTGTTCTACTGAGAGTTGTTTTATTCTATCAATCTCTTCGTCCATTTTTCCGAGTTGCGAAGGAAATGGAAAATTTTCATCTATCCAGTTCATTATAAAAGATTTTAATTATATTATTTCAACTTTTCATTTAATAAATGACGGGTACGGTCTCTGTTGGTCTTTTTCTGAATTGACTGTTCAAAGGCCTTAGTAAGATCCACACCGGTTTGATTGGCCAGGCATAACAGAACCCAGAGAATATCGGCCATCTCTTCTGCCGGATCACGATTTTCCTCGCCGGCTTTAAAGGATTGTTCGCCATATTTACGGGCTATAATGCGTGCGAGCTCACCCACTTCTTCGGTAAGCAGAGCCATATTGGTCAATTCGCTGAAATAGCGCACTCCATATTGCTTAATCCATTGGTCAACAGCAGTTTGTGCCTCAGATATAGTCATAAATCCTTGTTTAAAGTATCGATAACAATAGTAACTGGTCCGTCGTTGGTAAGCGACACCTGCATATCGGCACCAAACACACCACGACCAACTTTTTTCCCTATAACAGTTTCCAATTTGGTCAGAAACTCTTCATAGAGAGGTATAGCCTCGTCGGGGCGTGCTGCCATGATATATGAAGGGCGGTTTCCCTTTTTTGTTTTGGCGTGAAGGGTGAACTGGCTCACAACCAGGATGTCGCCACCTGTCTCGAGGATGGAACGGTTCATCACCCCTTCGTCATCGTTAAAGATACGAAGATTTGCTATTTTATTAACAAGCCAATCGGTTTCGGAATTATCTTCGCCCGTCTGCACCCCTAAAAGGATAAGAAGTCCCTCTCCTATTCCGGAGGTAACAGAACCCAGGATAGCCACCTCTGCTTTTGTTACTCTTTGAATTACAACCCGCATAACAATATGAAAAATAATGTGAATTTAATGCTATATTTAATACCTACAACAAAAAAAATTACTCAAAAACGGAAAAAATCTGTAATGTCATGAAAAAAACAGTTTTACTTATTTTAACTTTACTATTTAGTTTAAGTCTTTTTTGCCAAATTCCTTCGGGTTATTACAATCAGGCAGAGGGAAAAACAGGCTACCAGCTAAAGACGGCACTCCACTTAACCATAAAAAACCATACCGACATTGGGTATGATGGTTTATGGACAGCTTTTATAACAACGGATAAGAAGCCCAACGGAAAGGTATGGGACATGTATTCCGATAAAGGTCCGGGGAAAACGCCTCCGTACGAATATAGCTTTGGAACAAACCAGTGCGGAAGTTACTCAGGTGAAAACTCATGCTACAACAGAGAGCACTCGTTTCCGAAAAGCTGGTTCAACGATGCCAGACCCATGCACAACGACCTGTTCCACCTCTATCCTACCGATGGATTTGTGAACGGAAAGCGCAGTAACTATCCTTATGGAGAGGTAAGCAATCCAACATGGACATCGATGAATGGCTCAAAATTGGGTAATTGCACATTTCCAGGATTTTCGGGCACTGTATTTGAACCAATAGATGAATACAAAGGCGACTTTGCCCGCACCTATTTCTATATGGCAACAAGGTATGAGGACAAGATTGCAGGCTTTTCGATGCCCGACATATTAAACAATACAGCAAATCAGGTATATAAAGACTGGTGCTTAAAGTTATTATTCAAATGGCATGAACAAGATCCTGTTAGTCAGAAAGAGATTGACAGAAACAACGCAGTTTATACGATACAGAAAAACAGAAATCCATTTATCGACCATCCTGAATATGCTGCAATGATTTGGCAGGGATACGGCACTACACCCGATCCGACACCATTAACCGTTACATTGCTGAACGAGCAGTTCAACAGCCAGCTTGGTTCTTTTAGCGAGTATAGTGTAACCGGTGCTCAGAAATGGATGAACAAAGCCTATAACGGCGAAAATTTTGCAGAAATGAATGGCTATGTGAACAAGGAGACCATTCCCAACGAAGATTGGCTTATTTCGCCATTTATAGAGTTAAGTAACAGCATCAAAAACGTGAAATTAAGCTTTAAAACGGCACACCAGTTCGGCAACGATATCACGACCAAGCTAAGGGTGATAATTCTTGAAAATTATGTTCCTAACAGCGATCCAAACGATGCTGATTTCATAAAAACTGATATTACCAACAAATTTGTGTATTCATCTGGTAATTACAGCTGGAAAGAGTCGGGAGAGTATAGTTTGGACGGATACCGCGGAAAGACCATTAATATCGCATTTGTTTACACCACAACAGCCGAAGCCCGTCTTTGGAGGTTTGACGATGTTAAGGTGATGGCCCAGGAGATAACCA
>JBDHYT010000126.1:0-7282 GCA_039811485.1 Marinilabiliaceae bacterium
CAACTGTTTCAGCATCGGCGTTATAAATTGATGGACCCAAGCTTTTGGTTACGGCCACAAGGAAATCGTGTGGAATGTTTAGTTTTAGTCTTTCTACTTCTGCTGCGTATTTTTCAACAGCTTCATCAAATTTACTCATAATCTAATTCGTATTAAGTTAATAGATTTCAGTTCTCTAATTTACAAATATTATTGTTTTAAAGAACAATTTGAGAGTTTTTTATACTTCCACTGATTATTTTGATAAAAGGCTGTTTTATTCGACCTAAAGTTAGGGGTTTAATGAAATACCAAGTGATAGCGAGACAGGAAATACTTCAGGTCCCTTATTGGTGTAGAAAAGAGGCGATAAGTAGTAAGAGGCAGTAAGTACAAAGTCGTCGGTTCCGATTCGTGCCATCAGACCATATCTAAAGTCATTCAGATAAAAATCATCACGTTGTTTCTCTTTTATTTTCGAGCCGTAATAGATTGTTTTTGTATGCGATTTCAGCTTAAGCCCAAGCACCGGTCCTGCTGAAATAAAGAGAGGTGAACCTTTTTTGTGGATATCGAATTGATATTCAAGGAGTAGTGGTGCTGTAAGGTAGGTGACTGCCAGTTTATTTTTTCTTACGTCCTTACTGCTCTCGATATATCCCAGTTGCTTAGAGTCGGTTTTGGTAAGTAGCTTGTTGGAGTCGAATCGGTAGTTATTGAATTCGATACCCAAACCGGTTACAAAACCCAGTGTTTTTGCCTTATTCAGTTCTGTATTGAATTGTAGTATGTTTAGTGCTACAGCTACCGATTTTCCATCATTCATATCAAGAAACGAATATTCGTCCGGAAGAGTGAAGTTTAGTCCGGAGGTGACAAAATTGTTGAAACCTAAATCGATACCGAAATAGTGACCTCTGAATTTGCTTTTGGGTTTACTCGCGTCTTCGTGCTGGTGTTGGTTGGTTGTGTATTCCCTGATAATCCTTACTGTCTTATCTATTATCTTTATTGACGACTCGGTTTTATCGTGATGAATTATTGTATCTCCGGCTGTTGATGTGACGTATTCTTCCTGCGATGGTGCGTCGCCCACAATTGTCCCGGTTTCATCAATCATTACTATATTACCTTCAAAAATGGCTTTAGCCTTTCCATTGTCAAACTCCCATATCTGGGTAAATATTGGTGGTATTACTTCAACTCCTTTTTCGTCGATATAGCCTATTTTACCGTTTTTAAGTACCCTTGCCCTACCGTTGTTAAAACTCCATATCTGCTGATATTCGGTTGGTATAATTTCACCTCCATCCATTGTAACGTAGCCCAACAGGCCATTGCGCATCACACGGGCCATCCCGTTTTCAAAATCCCAAATCTGCTCGTACCGGCATGGAATAATTATCTTGCCCTCTGAAGAGATATAGCCGGTGCGGCCTTCTTGTATAACCTTTGCCATTCCATTGTGAAAGAGCCAAATATTGTCGTATTCGGCAGGTATTACTATCTCTCCTCTAATATTGTAGATTCCCAACTTGTTGGCATACAGTACTTTTATGTTGTTGTCCTTGTCCACATCCCAAATCTGCCTGAACTCAACCGGAATAATTATCAAACCTTTGTTATCGATAACCCCTGTTTTACCATTTTTCAGTACCCGGGTCAGGCTGTTGGTTAGTGGCCAACTCCTGTCGTATTTTGATGCTATGGTATCGGGTTTTTGATCCACTATGTACTGTTTCAGTGAGGTGAATGATGCTCCGTAGGCTGCTGACGACATTATTGCAATCATTAATGCCGGTATGATAGTTTTTTTTATCATGGCTTTATGGTGTTAGAATTAGAATGAGATTAATGAAATACCGATTTGTATCGGATAGACTTCGGGAGCTTTGGCTTTATCGAAGAGAGGCGAAAAGTTGTATGTGGCAAACAGCTTAAAGTCTTCAGTGCCAAATTGAAGGATAGTGCCATACTGCACCGGGTTGATGTTTAAGTCGTGTCGTCGTTTCTCCTTTTTTCCCGAATCGGTGTTGACCATTTTTGTGTGCGAACTCACCTTAAAACCGCAATAGGCACCGATATCCAAAAACCATCTGTTTTCGCTGTTTTGGCGTGGAAATTGAATTTCAAGCATCAGCGGGATGTTGACATACGATACAGTTAGTTTGTTTTTTGATATCCTTTCAGCACGTGGAAGCCCCGTGGTGTTTCCAATGCTGTCGCGTATCAGTTGCATACCATGATTGAAACGATAGTTGTGCACCGTACATCCTGCTCCGGTTACAAGGCCCACCGTATTGTTGTGTTTCTGAAGTCCGATGCTGTATTGTAATGCATTGATTCCAAACGATAGTGATTTGCCTATGTTCTGCTCCAGAAAAGAGTGTTCGGCAGGGAAGGATGTTTTGAAACCAGGTGCAGCATACCAGTTCACTGCAAAGGTTATGCCCGTGAAATGACCTTCAAACTCCTCAACCGTAGCAGTAGAAACCTTTTTTGCTGAATCGGGCATCACAGTTGTTGGTTCAATTGCTTTTAATGGTGTAATCAGAACCATTATAATTGCCCAGATAGATAGTTGCTTTATCATAGTGTCGTCTTTTGTTGTTTTTTAGTGTGACGAATATGATATTGCAATTGTTACTTGTGAATGAAAAAAAAATCTGGATTTTTCTCCCTGTTGATATATTGTTACTCTACTCCGGCAGGTTTCAACATGCTCAAAGCAGTGTCGAATATGCCTTTTTTATCCATTCCGCATTCCGCATATAGTTCTGTTTGTGTTCCGTGCTCAATAAACTTGTCGGGTATGCCTATGCGCTTAATATTGGCCGAATAGTTATGTTCGTTCATAAATTCAATTACTGCCGACCCCATGCCTCCTACAACGGTTCCGTCTTCGATAGTGATTATATTGTTGAAGTTTGCAAAGACGTAATGCAACATTTCAGCGTCCAGTGGTTTTACAAACCTCATATCGATATGGGCAGGGCTGAATCCTTCTGCCGAAAGTTTTTCTATCACCTGTGCTACCTTAACGCCCAATGGTCCCAGTGTTAGAAATGCCAAGCCCGCGCCTTTACGTATCAGACGGGCTTTCCCAACTTCAACCTCTTTCATAGGAGTACGCCAATCAATCATAGAGCCGTTGCCGCGTGGGTATCGGATCACAAATGGACCCTTATTGGCAAGCTGAGCCGTGTACATCAGGTTGCGAAGTTCCTGTTCGTCCATTGGTGAGCTGATAGTGATATTGGGAATACATCTGAAATAGGCCAAATCAAAGGCTCCGTGGTGTGTTGCTCCATCGGCTCCCACCAGGCCGCCCCTGTCGAGGCAGAATACAACATTGAGTTTTTGCAGAGCCACATCGTGTATTACCTGGTCGTAGGCTCGTTGCATAAATGTTGAATAGATATTGCAAAACGGAACAAAGCCTGCAGTGGCCATGCCTGCCGAGAACGTAACGGCATGCTGTTCGGCTATACCCACATCGAAGGCTCTGTCGGGCATCTGCTCCATCATCAGGTTCATGCTGCAACCCGAGGGCATGGCGGGTGTAATACCTACAATTTTGGGGTTTTCCTTGGCCAGTTCAATTATAGTGTGCCCGAATACATCCTGGAACTTTGGTGGTGACGGATGCTCCGGTTTACTCTCGGTACGTGCTCCGGTTGTCTTATCGAATGAGGCACCAACGGCATGCCATTCTGTCTGGTTCTCTTCGGCCAGTTTGAATCCCTTCCCTTTTTTTGTTATCACATGCAGGATTTTAGGTCCCGGGATATGCATCAAATCTTTGAGCACATTGGTAAGATATACCACATCGTGACCATCAACGGGGCCGAAATAACGGATGTTAAGACCCTCAAAGATGTTGCTTTGTTTGGTAAGCAGATTTTTAATGCTGTTGTTGATGTTGGTAATCATGTCGTGTGCTCTGTGCCCCGATGGACGTATCCGCTCGAGAGCTCTAGCTACTTCGCCCCTAATTTTGTTGTAGGTGCGCGATGTTGCAATATCGAGCAGATATTCGCTAAATCCACCCACGGCCGGGTCGATGGCCATATTGTTATCAGTTAGTATAACAAGCATATCGGCTTTAGTCGAAGCCATATTGTTGAGTGCCTCAAAAGCCATTCCGCCGGTCATTGAGCCGTCGCCAATTACTGCTACTATTTTGCGGTCGGTTTCACCGTTCATTTTTGCAGCGGTGGCCATGCCCAATGCTGCCGATATCGAAGTGGATGAGTGTCCGACCCCGAAAGCATCATATTCGCTCTCAAAAATATTGGGGAAACCGCTCATGCCGTTATATTTACGGTTGGTGTGGAATATATCGCGACGACCTGTCAATATCTTGTGGCCGTATGCCTGGTGCCCCACATCCCATACCAGCTTGTCGTAAGGTGTTTTTAGTACATAATGAAGTGCCACTGTTAGCTCTACCACACCAAGGCTTGCGCCAAAATGACCCGGATTACACGAGAGTGCATCGATGATAAATTCGCGCAACTCATCGCATACAGCCGGAAGGCGGTCTTCCGCAATCTTCTTGAGATCGTCGGGACTGTTGATTTTCGATAGCAAATTTTCCTCCCAGGGCACCATAATTGTTTTTAAAAATATAAAGTGTGCTAAGATACTAACATTGTACTGTACACCCAAACAAAAAATGCCCCAAAACGAAAGTGAATTTTTAAGGACAATCTTTTATTTTGGGTTTAAATTACATTAAAGAAATGAAAAATAGACCTTTTTGTTTATTCTTGTACGAATTATTTTTACAAGGTGAATGATTTCTCTGTTTTTTCGGTCTGTTAAATCATTCGCATCTTTTGTTTGTTCTACTACATATTTTTTGTTTTTCGTATGAGTATATCTTTTTTGAAGTTTAAATATTATCAGGGTCTGGCAGTTCTTTCCGTTCTGAATTTCAGAAGAGTGAGCAACTTTGCCTCTCTTTGCTTCTCTTATTTCCTTTCGCGCATTATCAGACGTCCCGCTATTATCGGTATGCCTTATGCTGTCAGTGTTGAGCCTTCGGGTTTGTGTAATCTCAAATGTCCGGAGTGCCCCACGGGTGCTGCCGTTCTTACCCGATCGGGAGGTATGATTACTCCCCGGATGTTTACCGGTGTGGCAGCCTCGCTTGAAGGTAGCCTTATGCATGTAAACCTGTTTTTTCAGGGTGAGCCGTTATTGAATCGTTCATTGGGTGAGTTAATCAGGATTGCAACCGACCATAAACTCTATACCTTGCTCTCAACCAACGGACAGCTGATGAACAGCAGAGTTGCAGCAGAGATTGTTGCCGGCGGGCTTAAAGAGATTATTTTTTCGGTTGATGGACTTACTCAGGAAACATACCAACGTTACCGTGTGGGAGGACGCCTCGACAGGGTTACCGCAGCCATCAGAAAAGTTGCCGATCAGAAGCTGGTTCAAAAGAGCAACTATCCTCTTATCACAGTGCAGTTTCTTGCATTTAAGCACAACGAACATGAGATTCCTGGTTTGAAATCATATACCGCCTCTGTTGGTGCCGACAGGTATGTTGTGAAGAGTGCGCAATTCAACGATTTTGGCGATGGAAGTGTGAAACCGCCATCAGGAAAGAGATGGAAGAGATATGTTGATGGTACTTCCTTTAAACCAACACGTTATCGTCATTGCTGGCGACAATGGTCTTCTGCTGTAGTTGGTTGGGATGGTGCTGTTATACCGTGTTGTTACGACAAGGATGGTAAATACTCCTTTGGTAGAATTGATGATAGCTCAGATTTCCCTTCCTTGTGGAATGGCGAGTCGGCCAATAGTTTTAGAAGTAAAGTGTTAAATGCCAAGTACGAAATTGATATCTGTCGCAACTGCCCGGTGGGACGGGGTTTTTGGTGATTAATATATTGATGTGTCATCAATATATGATAAAATTATCATTATTTGGTGTGGTTTGTAAATTTTTATTCAAAGTAATGATTTGTTTTTGAAAATAATCACTATTTTGCAGGCGAATAACCCTTTTATATTCATGCTGAAGAAATCTATCATATATCTGAAACGATATGTTTCAGCCTATGTGCAAAAGAGTATGGCTGTGTCATTATTGTCATCCAGTGATAGTTCATCTATCTGGAAGAGAATGGTATTTGCATATTTTACTGCTCTTTTTTCTTCAGTAGGTGTTGTTAGCACACTGTTGTTAATACTCTTTTTCCTCAGCCGCGACCAGTATCAGCATGCAATAGTATTTATATCGTTATTTCTTAGTGTCTCGGTATTTACCATTTTCAAACAGATTCCGGAGCGGATAAGAATTAAAGCCTCCGTAGTACTTTTTTCAATCTTCGGTCTCTATTCATTGGTGGGATTTGAAACGCCCGTGGTTGGCTTGGTGCTTATTTTTATTGCCAGCCAGCTTTCAGTTTTGTTTTATGGGTTCAAAGGATTTCTTGCTTCCCTTAAAGCCAAGCTGGCGGTTTTTGTAATTTTGGGAGGTCTTGAGTTGTTCGGCCTTGGATTTTTTAATGAATTTGCCATTTCCGATTTTTTGATGCTTTCTTTGGTTTTCATTGGCGTCGATAGTGGTGTTTCAATTCCAATTGTGGTGCTTCAGAAATATATGACGCAGTCGTTAAATATCAGCCATCAATACCGGGGTATGCTCTCGACCAAACATAAGCAGTATATGGTTGCTATGAGGAAATCGGAAGAGAGTGAACTGCTAAAGAGTGCATTTCTGGCCAATATGAGTCACGAGATACGTACCCCGATGAATGCCATCCTTGGTTTTTCCAACCTTCTGTCGCATCCCGGTGTTTGCGCTGATGATAAGGTCAAATTTGTTGAACTGATTAATCAGAATGCCCAAAACCTGATGCTATTGCTCGACGATATTATTGATGTGTCGAAGATGGATAGCGGGCAGGTGGATGTGAAAAATGCCCCGGTTCAGTTGGATGAACTGATGAGCGAGATTCACAACCATTTTATAGCCGAAGCCAAGCGTAAATCAGGCGGTGACATAAAGATTTTTTACCGGTCGTCGGCACCGGCCGATCTCACTGTGCTGCTCGACGGCCAGCGATTGAGGCAGGTATTATATCAGCTTGTGGGCAATGCACTTAAATTTACCGACCGCGGGTTTATCGAGTTTGGATTTTCCATTGAAGGTGCCGACACCCTTCTGTTTCACGTAAAAGATACAGGTATTGGTATTCCTTATGGACGCGAAGAGGATGTCTTTAAGCGGTTCTCCAAGTTTAATCAAAATCGCAACCGTCTCTTTGGCGGCATCGGT
>JBDHYT010000127.1:0-7275 GCA_039811485.1 Marinilabiliaceae bacterium
GCCAACTGCAACAGCACCGCTTTTGGCTGTCTCGTCGCTCCACTTGTCAGGACCAAAATCGGGCTTCCACTCGGCTGCAGTTATTCTTTGCGATAGTTTTTCGTACTCGCCTTCGCGGCAGGCAGCCAGATTTTTACGTTTTGCTTCGCGTGCAGCCGATTCGTAGCAGTAAACAGGGATATTTAACTCTTTACCAATTCTCTCGGCCAGCTGGTGTGCATAAACCACTACCTCTTCCATGGTGATGTTGCTCACCGGGACAAGAGGACAGACATCGGTAGCTCCAAACCGTGGGTGTGCACCTTTATGGTTTCGCATGTCGATAAGCTCTTTTGCTTTTTTCACACACAGAAACGCTGCCTCAACCACATCTTTTGGCTCACCTACAAAGGTCACTACCGTGCGGTTGGTTGCAGCTCCAGGATCGACGTCGATGAGTTTAACACCGGCTACCTTTTTTATTTCATCAGTTATCTGATTTATTATCTCCATGTTGCGACCCTCGCTGAAATTGGGTACGCATTCGATTATTTGTTGCATCTCTTTATGTTGTTATAGGGTTTTATTTGTTTATTATTACTCTCTCAACTTTGTTTTCACCATAGGCGTAGGTAAGATACTCTACTGATGGTATTGCCTTGGTTATGATTATGTTGGCCTTTTTGCCTATTGCAATTGAGCCCAGTTGGTTTTCGACTCCCATTGCATAAGCACTGTTTTTTGTAACTGCATTTATCACTTCGTTGGGTAGCATTCTGAACATGATACTTCCCATTGCCATAATAAGTTGCATATTACCTGATGGTGACGATCCGGGGTTGAAGTCGGATGCTAATGCAACCGGAAGGCCTGCATTCATCATTTCGCGGGCAGGTGCCAGTTGCATATTTAGGAAAAATGCCGCTCCAGGAAGTATGGTTGGCATGGTGCCTGAGTTTTTTAATGTCTCAATCTGTTCCGGGCCTGTAAATTCGAGGTGATCGACCGACCGGGCCTTATGGTGTACTCCTATCTCTATGCCTCCCGAAAAATCGAGTTCATTGGCGTGTATTTTGGGGGTTAGGCCGTAACGTGCTGCTGCTGTGAGTATTCTGTCGGTATCCTCTACCGTGAAAAATCCTTTGTCGCAAAACACATCCACATAGTCGGCCAGATTCTCATCGGCTACCTGTGGCAACATTACGTCGATTATCTCATCCACATATTTTGTCTGGTTTCCCTTGTAGTGTGCCGGCACTGCATGTGCCCCCAGAAAGGTCGATTTTATTGTGAGGTTCGATTTCTCCTTAAGTTTTCTTATCACCCTCAGCATTTTAATTTCTGTTTCGGGTGTAAGCCCGTATCCGCTTTTTATCTCTACGGCACCTGTTCCCCAACTCTGCATTTCGTTGAGCCGGGCCATAGCCAAATCAAAGAGCCGCTCCTCGGTAGCATCCTTCATGCGTGCTGCCGTATTGAGTATTCCTCCTCCGCGGCGTGCAATCTCTTCGTAGGATAGCCCTCGAATCTTATCCATATACTCAATCTCTCTGCTTGCCGGATATACAATGTGGGTGTGCGAGTCGCACCATGCCGGCAGCACATATCTGTCGGTGGCATCCACTGTTTCGTCGCATCTTGAAGGAGTGTAGTGATCCATCGGTCCAAAGGCAGTAATTATACCGTCGGTAATTATCAGAAAAGCATTGTCGATGGCCGGTAGGTTTTGCATATCGCTGCCTGCAACAAATGGAGTCCTGCTTATTGATTCTATCTGAAGAAGCGATTTTATGTTGATAATGTGAGTTGTTGACATATAGTATGTTTTATTCGGCTGTTTTTACTCGAATTGTAATCTTCAAATTTGAGTTTTATTTTGATACAATAAAATGACATCTATCACCGGCAAAAAAGAGAACCATTTTCTTTTATCACACGTAAACTCAATTTTAAGAAATAATTTGACAAACTGTTGTAAGTTTTTTTTGGATAACCAAAAATATTCTTAATTTTAAATGCATTTTATTATGTTGATAGGTGTTTATGGGAACCATTGAAGATTATCTGGATAGAATGAAGAATCTGGCTCAGCGCAATGAGGATTTGACTACGCGCTTGAAGGAGCTGGTGGGAAAATATGAGAATTTTTCGGCCCAAAGGGAGCAGTACAATCAGTTGCTTCAACTTTATGGGCTTGAAAATATTGTTGTTGCACCTTCGGGTGTAAAAAAGGTCAAACGGTTTAAAATGGCATCGTTACTCTATATAACTG
The DNA here is from genome assembly GCA_039811485.1 of Marinilabiliaceae bacterium. Classification (GTDB taxonomy): domain Bacteria; phylum Bacteroidota; class Bacteroidia; order Bacteroidales; family Marinilabiliaceae; genus JAGPIS01. Next base: position 2,252 of record JBDHYT010000127.1, read on the forward strand.
TCGGAGGATTCGATAAACTATATAATTACGAAAACGTTCATTCTATAGTGGATCATCTTGATGCTCTTACTCTTATGATTGATGAGGTTGCTTCAAGATATGGTCTGCTGAAAGTTAAGACATTGGGAGATAGTTTCTTGTTTGCCGGAGGTGTACTTGTCGAAAACCGGACCAATCCCATAGATGTAGTGATGGCCGCCTGCGAAATAAGAGAACGCTGGATTGCTGAGAGCCAGCCCTATGGCGGATTCTGGACTCTTGGTGTAGGTATTCACACCGGTCCCGTGTTTGGTGAAGCAACGGGTAAAAAAAATACTCCATATAAGTTGCTTGGCGATAGCGTTAATATTGTAACCCGTTTGGGAATGAGCACTTCAAATAATGTAATGCGGATGTCGGTTATGACCTATGAGCTTGTAAAAGAGTTTTTTAGCGTGATGCCGTGTGGTAAGTTTCCGGTTAAATACAATGGCGTGATGGATGTCTTTGTAATTGAAGGTATCCTGCCAGGTTTTATTGATGCTGAAACCGGCATGGTGAACAACAACTATTTTGTGAAGTATGCGACCTTGCAGTTTATGGATCTTCAAGAGATGGTTCTCGACCTAATGGAAGAACATCTGCCAAAAAATCTTTACTATCATAATATTAAGCACACCATTGATGTAATTACCGAAGTGGAACTTATCGGTTGGGCCGAGGGGCTTAATGAAGAGCAGGTGCTATTGCTTAAAGTGGCAGCTTTGTTTCATGATGCCGGACATACGGTTGATTATCAGAAGCACGAAGAACATGGTGCACGTATTGCCGAAGAGATTCTGCCTAAATATAACTATAGCAAAGAGCAGATAGCTACAGTTAAAAGACTTATTATGGCCACCAAAATACCGCATGATCCTCAGGATTTGATGGAGGAGGTGATGTGCGACAGCGACCTTGATTATCTTGGGCGTAGTGATTTCATCCCGGTGTCGCACAATCTTTATCGCGAGCTAAAGGAGAGGTCGCTTATCGATAGTTGGTCGGAATGGAACAACAGGCAACTCAACTTTATCAATAGTCATCAGTACTTTACCAATACAGCGCAAAATCTGCGACAGGTGAATAAGCAGATGCAGATAGACAGAATTAGAAATCTAATAGCCGAGTAATTCTATTTTATTGAATTTGAATAATATGCAGAAAGAGGAGGAAGAGGTATCCATCGGCTGGTTGAATGGGGCAGCATCATTGATATCATCGCCGGTTAAATATTGGCTTCATTTAAAGGAGAGCAGGCCGTCGTTCAACGATATGCTCTCGTATTACCTGCTGCCATGGCTTGGAGTAACCACATTTGCGGTTTTCATGTTTCTTTGGATGAATGCGCCCGATATGGAGTATGTGGGTGCACTGCGGAAATCGGTGTTTGTGTTTGCCTATCTATTCTTTAATATCTACTTCACCTCATGGAGTTTCGACAGGCTTGCGCCGGTCTTTGGTCTGAATGTGGAGTTTAAAAATATATTCGTTCTGGTTGCTTCCATTACGCCTGTTTTGTGTGTCGATGTGATACTGACATTATTGTTTCCGGGTATCTTCTTTACAAAAATTGTGTTGTTGTTTGTACTGTTACTCACCTTCTTAGGATTTGTTAATTTTTTAAATTTCAGTAAAAAGGTGGCTTTAATCTGTTCGTTGCTTATTTTTGCAGTTATTGCAGCTCAATCATTGGTGGTGGAGTTGATGTTATTCACTTTTTAATCTATGGGCATGAGCACGAAAGCTAACCAAATAAATATAAAAAACAGAAGAGCTACCTTCGATTTTGAAATTATCGAAAGGCTTGTAGCCGGTATTCAGCTTGCCGGAACCGAAATTAAGTCGATACGTGAAGGCAGAGCCGGTTTGGTGGATACTTTCTGCTATTTTTCCAATGGCGAATTGTGGGTTAAGGGTATGAGGGTGTCGGAGTATTTCTACGGAACTTTTAATAACCATCAGCCCGATCGTGACAGAAAACTGCTGCTTCAGAAGAAAGAGCTGCTAAAACTTATCAGAAAAACCAAGGAGAGCGGACTAACCATTGTGCCACTCAGACTCTTTATCAACGAACGCGGATTTGCTAAGTTGGAGATTGGATTGGCTAAGGGTAAAAAGATGTATGACAAACGCGAAAGTCTGAAATCGAAAGATGCCAAACGTGAAATAGATAGGGTAGTTAAGAAGTTTTGACGTGGTATAAAATACTTTATAGAAAAAATTTCTTTTTCGAGCAACCTTTAGGCAGTTGTTGCATCATTGTTAATGTGCACCAGCTGCTTTGTTGTATTGGTCGTTAAGTGTGAAATAATTCAGTTTTGTTTCGTTTTTATTGTTATTTTTAAAACAGAAAAAGTGTGCCAATGACCAACAACGACAATAAGGAGTTGGAGTTATTAATCAGAAATTGTCAGAAGGGGCGTTACGATGCCCAGAAGGCAATCTATGATTTGCTGGCACCAAAGATGTTTGGCGTTTGCCTGAGATATTGCAAAAACCATGATGAAGCCGAAGATTGTCTTCAAGAAGGGTTTGTAAAAGTTTTTACCAATATCGACCGTTTTCAGTTTAAGGGATCGTTTGAAGGATGGGTAAGACGAATTGTTGTCAATACTGTTATGGAGGCCTACCGCAAGAAAAATCCTACTGTGGCGGTTGATGACTTTACTTCCTTTAATCTGAAGGCTGATGATGATATTGATGAAGAACCAGTTGTTAGTGAGGGTGATATACTGAAAATGATAGATTCGCTTCCACCTCAGTATAAGATGGTTTTTAATCTTTTTGCCATTGAAGAGTATTCGCACGAAGAGATAGCGCAAATGCTTGGCATATCGGTTGGTACATCCAAGTCGAATCTGTCGAGGGCAAGGCAGTGGCTTAAAGAGCATGTAAATGAGATGATTAAGAATAAGGAGTTGACCAAATGAGCAGTAACGACAAGATAGATTCTCTTTTTAAAGATGGGCTGAGGGATTTTTCACCGACACCTCCGGCTCACCTTTGGGATAATATTGCTTCGGGTGTTGCTGCCGCACGGCGCAAACGTCGTATTGCCGTTCTCTGGCTGAGTACAGCTGCCTCGTTGGCATTACTTATCACTGTTGGTGGTGCTCTCTATTTTTGGCCCACAACCAATGAAACCATCAAGGTGGTGCAGTCTGATATCCATTCCGATACAGTTTCGTCAAATGATGGTGTGGTGTTGCAAGTTGCTGATACCGAAGGAGATGTGAAGGCTTATTCTGCTGATTCCCACAATCCGGTTGCTGTGGGTGCCTCTGCGTCTATGATTACCTCAGTGCCGCAATCGACCCAGGTCATAGTAGCATCCCAATCAACCATATTATCAGCCGGACATAATTTTGCCAACCGCCCTTTATTGGCAGCCGTTGCGCATGTAGATTCGGATGGGTTGATGGAATCACGCGGCGTTGAACTTAGCAGCCAATTCGACGAATCGGCTATCAAAAATAAATCTTTGGGAGAGAGACAAAAACAACAGGATAAAGTGGCTTATACACAGTCGCTTATGATGGTAGGTGCATCACCTTCTGCTGCAACCACTCCTATTATACGGGATAGGCGCAGAGTTGCAATAGCTGCCGTTGCCAACCCTACCTTTAGCGAAAATGATAATTCGAGGCTGACAAACCAAGGAAAATCTCCAGGCTCAACTCAGAACGGATTGTTGGCTCTGGGTGGCGGAGTGAATGTGAGGATGGATGCTTCACGGCGGTGGAGTGTGGAGTCGGGCGTGGTTTACAATCGCATTGGGCAGAACGAAAAGCAGGGCAAGCGCACTCCTGTGCTTATGATGACATCTTCTAACAGGTTGCCCGCAGGCGAAACCAACCTGACTCATTCCAACTCGCTTGGAACCATACAAACAAAAAATATATCGAACCAGAGTAAGAATCGTGCCGATGGTTATGCAGGTATATCAAGTTCTCCGCTACGGTACGAGGGATACCAGGGAGATATAAGGCAGGTTCTCGACTATGTGGAAATTCCGCTTATGGCGCGTTACAGATTGATTGATAGAGGCTTGAATGTGTCGTTGACTGGTGGGGTGAGCGCTAATATACTTGCCGACAATAACGCATTTATGTTTGAAAACAGTAGGAAGATGTATGTTGGTTATACTCAGGATATTGAAAATTTTGCTGTTAGTTCGGCCTTTGGATTAAATCTTGAAGTTCCCCTGTTTAAATCGATATATTTCAACATGGAGCCACGGTTCAAATATTTTATCACTCCTGTTAACGCATCAACAGGCTACTATCCCTATACGTTCTCTGTTCTGGCAGGTGTTGCCGTGCATTTCTGATTTGTTTATTTTTGCTCCAACTGTTGTATCATACGGCTGAAAATTCCGTTTTGTGCCATCAGTTCTTCAGGAGTGCCTGTTTCGGCTATCTTATGATTGTCGATAACGATAATGCGGTCGGCCATGGATATTGTTGACAATCTGTGACTTATTATTATGGCTGTCTTTTGCTTGGTTATCTCTTTGAAGTTGCCGATAATCTCGGCTTCGGTAAATGCATCGAGCGAACTTGTGGGTTCATCAAGAATAATTATTTGTGCCTCATTAAAGAATGCACGGGCAAGGGCTGTGCGCTGCCACTCTCCCTGGCTTAGTTGCTCGCTGTCGCTGAATAGTGTGCCAAGGTTGGTGTCGTAACCATGTTTCAGATTGCGGAACAGTTTGTCAATTCCTGCTTTTGATGCTGCATCGGCTATCAGTTCGTCGCTGTTGCTGCGGGTTATGTTGCCAAACCATATATTTTCACGGGCACTCACATTATAAAGCATAAAATCCTGGAAAATTACAGTTACATTTTGCGATAACTCGCTGCGTGATATGTTGTTGATAGGAGTGTTGTCAATCATTATGGTACCCGCCGAGGGCTGGTATAGACCGCTTAACAGCTTCACCAATGTGGTTTTTCCCGAACCGTTGTTGCCAACAATAGCTACCGTCTCACCTTTATTGATGG
>JBDHYT010000128.1:0-7252 GCA_039811485.1 Marinilabiliaceae bacterium
ATATTGTCCAGGTGCTTTCTGCCCACGGTAATTGATGCGGTGATATCGTCTTCCATCTGTATCTTGTGGCTTGGCAAAAAGTCGGAACGTAGCTTGTGAAGCAGCCAGTTGCCCTCTTGTGCAAATCCTATGCGTACATAGGAGCCTATCACCTTGTTGTTTTTATACTGAAGAGTAGTGCCACGGCGACCGTTGACAATCTCTACCGACATGTAATCTTTCCAGTTTCCTTTCTCCTGGTCGTTGCGGTAAAGGCGTTTTACGAACAGAACCAACGAACGGATATGGTCAGGTATATTGTTTAGATACTCGTTGTATTCGTCGCTGTACAGGTCGGACGGGGTAAGCAGCTTAACGGCCGAGCCCAGGGTGCGCTTTGGACTTAGGAACGGACGTGAGTTGCCACTGCCCTGGTGTTTGGTCTTCCATCGGTTGGAGAAATCGTGATTGATAATCTCATCGGCTTTTTTGAAGTCCTCCTCCAGATTTACAATGTTGTAGGGACCGTACTGAATGGCATTCTGCATCGATTTTGAAATCTCCGACTTGCCTCCTCCCGATACAGTACATGGCTTGTGGCAGAACACACCTTCGGGCGCTGTGTTGATGATACGCCACAGTGACTGTGTGGGGTGTTTTACCAACTGGAATTTGTTTCCCGACGGGTGTACGTAGGTCTTCTCGGGCGATAGTGGCAGCTTAATATGCTTGCCGTCAATATCCCAGGTGATTATGCACTTGTCTATCTCAATGTTAGCATATTCGGGTATATATACGATGTCGGGGAATGTTTTGTCGATGGCGTAGTTGCCCTCCATCACCTCTATCTTGTCGCCCAATAGTTTCACCACTTCGTCGAAATGGTACTGATTGTTGAGTTTCTTCGAGAAATCGGCACCATACACGTTGTCGCTCATTATGCCGCGTGGAAATGCTATTGCACCACCGGCATGCTCCTCTTCAACCAGGCCGAAGAGGTTGGCCGAGTAGCTAATCTGTGTTTTAATCTCTTTTTTGGAGTATCCGTAGTAGTTGTCGGCAATAAGTGTTACCACAACGCCGCGATCATCCCTACAGGTAAGTTTGAATGGCACTCCGTCGTTGTAGCACTCATTTTCATCCTTCCAGCACATTCCGTCTTGGCGCTGGCGTTCGGTAGCCTGGTCGTAGTGTGGCAGTCCGATATCTTTTTTGCGCAACTCGGTGAGGTGGGGAGCAAGTATGATACATCCGGTGTGGCCTGTCCAGTGCTCGGTGTCGAGTGCGGCATCATTGACAGCCAGGTTGTGGTCGCCGGCATTACCAAATATTGATTCCACAAAATCGAGGTTGCTGATAAGGCTTCCCGGGCCAAAGAAACGTATCTCCATACTCTTCTGAGGAATGACGCCCTTCACCTCGGGGCAAACAACGGGGCGCATCAATAACGACACCATAACGTGTGCCTTCTCGGCTTGAAGAGATGTAAATGGAAGCAACTCAAGCTCCTTGGGAGGATTTACAGCTGCCGTCAGCAGATGGGCAAAAGCAACCTTGCTGACCTCTTTTTTGTCGAGGGGCACCGGCAAACCGCCTGCCACGATATGGAATGTACCTTTTGTTGTACGTTTATCGTTGGCCGGGTTGTTGAGTATCCCTTGTTTTATCCTATATGTTGTAACATATTTGCTTTTGAAAATCTTGCCGTCGGGCGGAAGACTCATTTCGCGGGCAAGGCCTTTTTGGTTAAGAACAAAAGTATTGTTGGGGATTCGTCCGATATTGTCAACTTTTGTGTCTTTAAGATAGTCGTCCTAAAAGTTCTGTATCCGTGTGTCCACAGGCGATAAGTGGTGCGATAGTAATCGTGACTTCTCCCTGAAGCTGTTGATTAAATCTTCAGTCAATGATAAAAACCGGGCATTCGAATACTTGGTTACAGCATCCGAATTGTCGTAATACAGAGGCTGCCCAAGTGCAGCAAGTTGCAGGTTGATATATTGAATCATATCTTTCCTGTCCTTCTTGCTGATCTTCGAAATCTTCATTATTTCATTTTTCATTGGCGTAGTATTTTATTTTACCAAGTAACAAAAATAGGTATTTTTGGCTCAATAACTATCAGAAAGTTATCTAATAGTTCTGTTTTATTTATTAAATATCATTAAATGTTACTTCCTGAAGTGGTTGTGGATAGTGTTAAGAAGCTCGTCGTCCTTATCAAGACTGTACTCCCAGAACATTGCTCCCGCCAGACCTTTAGAATCGATATATTTAAGCTTCAGATTTAACGATTCTGCATCTTCGTAGGATATGAAAAGTGCCGAGTCGGCATTCCAGATGTATGGTGCCTGTGCATCATTATCCCAATATCTCTTAAAGCCTTTGGCAAGGTATTGATCCACAATGATATGATAGTCAATTATTGTTCCTACGCTCTCTGCCTTTTGGTATAATCCATTGTTCTGGTTGTTTACTCCTGTCCATATACGGCCGTAGAACGGGATGCCAAGTACTATCTTGCCGGCAGGCACACCTGCGTTTATATGGCCATCAACAGCTGAGTGTATGTCGGAGCCGGCCTTGGTGGTCTGTGGCGATGGATTTAGGTTGGCATGATGCCCGGTAGTGTAATCCAGTCCACTGTAAAGGTCGTATGTCATTATGTTGATGAAATCCAGATACTTCTGAGCCTCGCCAAGATCGGTATTATCGGTATAATCTTTGTTGGCACCGGTGGCAATTGTTAGCAGGAAGTGCTTATCGGCACTTTCTGGAAGCCCGTCAAGCTGCTCGCGTATCTCCTTAAGCATCAGAGTAAAATTCTCTTTATCCTCGGTGCGGAACTTGTTGTTGTCGCCTATCTGCCTGGGATATTCCCAGTCGAGGTCGATGCCGTCGAGATTGTGCTTCAGCATAAGCTCAATGGCACTTGAGGCAAAGAGAGCCCTGGTGGAGTCGGTTAATGCAGCGTCGGAGAAGTTTTTCGACCATATCCATCCGCCAATCGATACAAGAACCTTCAATTCGGGGTTTATGCTTTTCTGGGCAGTGAGTTGTGCCACAAAAAGTGAGTCGTGGTCAAGTTCAAAGAATGCCTTGCAGTCGGCAAGGTTGGCAAATGCGTAGTTGATGTGTGTAAGCTTGGTTGCATCCACTTTATCCATGCTCATGCCTGTCCAACCGGCCACGTAACCCAAAACGATGGCTTTTTTGTCGTTTTTTGATGCTGGGGTACATTGCGATAATATGGCTACTGCAAGTGCCGCAACAAATAGGGTGAGGGTGCTGGTGAATCTGTTTTTCATTTTAAATCAGTATTTTATGTTAATGCTATTTTTGACTTTCGTGTAATAAAAAGCAAATATCATAAAAATAATGGTATTAAGCGAAAATTATTTTTTTAGTTTTATGGTATCATTATTCTATGATTGCTATGGAACGAAAAGAGTATAAATATGGTGGGCTACCTACCCGGTCGAAGTTGGTGAGAGCCTTTAGGAATATGCTGTTGTTTCCGGCCTGGTTTTGTCCGGTAAAGAGCTGGCGTGCCGCATTACACCGATGGCGCGGTGTTAAGGTGGGGCGCAATGTGGAGATAGGGTATATGACACTGCTTGACAACCGCAGGCCCGAATTGATTACCATCGGCGATAATGCCTATGTTTGTGCCATGTCGGTGGTGCTGGCTCACGACCTGTCGAAAAAAAACCGTTTCGGCACCGAAGTGGTTGGTACGGTTGAGATAGGAGAGGGGGCTTTCATCGGGATGAACAGCACCATACTTCCAGGAGTAAAGATAGGTGCTTACAGCATTGTAGCCGCAGGCTCGGTGGTTAATGCCGATGTGGAACCCTACTCGGTGGTAGGTGGCGTGCCTGCAAAGCGGATAGATAAGTAATATTAAAGAAGGCTGTCGTTATCGGGCAGCCTTCTTTGTTTATTACTCAACACTATGTGTGTTATTTTCTCAATGCAGCCTGTGCTGCTGCCAGTCGGGCTATGGGTACCCGGTATGGCGAGCAGCTCACATAGTTCATTCCTACCTGGTGGCAGAACTCTACTGATGATGGCTCTCCGCCATGCTCACCGCAAATACCGATTTTGAGATCCGGTTTTGTGCTTCGTCCTTTCTCACATCCCATCCTCACAAGTTGGCCAACGCCTTCCTGGTCGAGTATCTGGAATGGATCGTACTTCAGAATACCCTTTTCGATGTAGATGGGCAGGAACTTGCCGGCATCATCGCGCGAATAGCCAAAGGTCATCTGAGTGAGGTCGTTGGTTCCAAACGAGAAGAAGTCGGCCTCTACGGCTACCAGATCGGCAGTTAGTGCTGCACGCGGCACCTCTATCATTGTTCCCACCAGATAGTCGATACGGTCGTTGCGCTCGGCAAAAACTTTTTCGGCAGTGGCACGTATCAGCTCGGTCTGCATCCGAAGCTCTTTAACGGTTCCTATAAGAGGCACCATGATTTCGGGGAGTGTTTTCACTCCTTCTTTCTTCACGTTGAGTGCAGCCTCTATTATGGCTCTGGTCTGCATTTCGGTAATCTCGGGATATGTGTTGCCTAAGCGGCATCCCCGGTGGCCAAGCATTGGGTTAAACTCTTCAAGTTCGGCAATTTTGGTGCGTACTGCATCAAGCGGAATACCCATATCCTGTGCCAGTTCGGCTTGTGTGGCCTGCTGATGGGGCACAAACTCGTGCAATGGTGGGTCGAGCAGTCTTATTGTTACGCCGAAGCCCTCCATGGCCCTGAATATTCCCTCGAAGTCGCTACGCTGGAAAGGCAGCAGCTTATCAAGAGCCTTGATGCGTCCTTCGGTTGATGATGAAAGAATCATCTCGCGCATAATCTTGATACGTTCACCTTCAAAGAACATGTGTTCGGTGCGGCACAGGCCTATTCCTTTGGCACCAAAGCGGCGTGCCACCTGTGCATCGTGAGGCGTCTCGGCATTGGTTCTCACGCTCATACGGGTGTATTTGTCGGTGAGTTCCATTATCACGCCAAAGTCGCCGCTCATATCCGGAGTTTTGGTCTCCACCTTTCCTTCGTAAACCTCACCGGTGCTTCCGTTAATCGAAATCCAGTCGCCTTCGTAATAATCCTTACCGTTGGCCGATATTTTCCGGAGCTTATAATCTATCTTAAGTGCGCCTGCACCCGATACGCAGCACTTGCCCATTCCCCGGGCCACAACGGCTGCATGTGATGTCATTCCGCCCCTGGCAGTGAGTATGCCCTTGGCAATGTGCATACCTTCAAGGTCTTCGGGCGATGTCTCTATACGGACCAATATTGTTTGTGGGAATCGGTTTGCTTCATCGGCAAAGAATACTATACGACCTGTGGCGGCTCCCGGTGAGGCGGGCAGCCCTTTAGCTATTATACTGGCCGAGCGTATTGCTACCGGGTCGAAAACCGGGTGGAGAAGTTCGTCCAATTTATTGGGTTCTAAGCGCATCAGCGCAGTCTTTTCGTCGATGATGCCTTCGCGCATCATATCCATTGCAATGGTAACCATGGCTGCACCTGTTCGTTTGCCGCCTCTGGTCTGTAACATCCATAGCTTGCCATCCTGCACGGTGAACTCAATGTCCTGCATATCTTTGTAGTGCAACTCCAATTTGTGCTGCACATCAAACAGTTGTTTGTACAGCTCGGGCATTGCCTCTTCGAGCGACGGATAGTAGGTGGCACGCACCGACTCGGGTATATTCTGTAGTTGGGCCCATCTTTTTGAGCCTTTGATGGTAATCTGTTGTGGAGTCCGTATTCCTGCTACCACATCTTCGCCCTGTGCGTTGATAAGATACTCGCCGTTGAATACGTTTTCGCCCGTGCCTGCATCGCGTGTGAATGCTACCCCGGTGGCCGAGCTGTTGCCCATGTTGCCAAACACCATTGCCTGCACATTCACGGCAGTTCCCCATTCGTCGGGTATGTTGTTTAGTTTGCGGTAATATATTGCGCGGTCGTTGTTCCAGCTTCCAAAAACGGCCTCAATGGCACCCCATAGCTGCTCCCAGGCATCGGTGGGGAAGTCGTGGCCGGTACGCTCCTTAACCGCTTTTTTGAATAGTGCTACTAATTGTTTGAGGTCGTCAACGGTCAGCTCGGTGTCGTTGACTATGTTTTTCTCCTCTTTCATCTCCTCAAGTATGGCTTCAAAAGGATCTATCTCCTCCTTGGAATGAGGTTTCATGCCCAATACCACATCGCCATACATCTGCACAAAACGTCGGTATGAGTCCCATGCGAAACGCGGATTACCCGATTTCTGGGCTATTCCCTCAACGGCTGCATCATTTAGGCCCAGGTTGAGTATGGTGTCCATCATTCCGGGCATTGAGGCTCTGGCTCCCGACCGTACCGAAACCAGAAGCGGATTGGTGGATGATCCAAACTGGGTGGCGGTGAGATCTTCAATATTGGAGATGGCCGTTTTTACTTCGTCATGGAGCAAATCTATTACTTTTGCCCTTCCAAGTTGATAATACTCGATACATGTTTCGGTGGTAATGGTGAAACCCGGCGGCACAGGAACTCCGATAAGGTTCATCTCCGCCAGGTTGGCACCCTTGCCTCCAAGCAGGTTCTTCATGTCGGCACGTCCTTCTGCATGCCCATTCCCGAATGCGTAAACTCGTTTTTTGTTCATGGGATAGTGGGATTAGTTAAGACTATCTGTTAATTAGATTTTCTTAAAATTAACTTTTTTTTTAATACAATCGAATTTTTTTGATGTTTTTTTACTTTTTAGCTCTATTGTTTTTCAAGTTATAAGTGGTTTGCTAGGCTATTGGGCGGTTTAAAAACAAAAAAACCACACAGGAGTATGTCTGTGTGGGTGTGTGGTGATGATTATCGGGCGGGTTCAGAATCCGAAACCGATGGCAAAGCCAAACCTCATTCTGAAGCCTTCAAACAGGTCGGTGTCCACATCGTCGCTTTCGTTAGATAAGGTTCCTTTTCCGTAGTGGCCTCCAAAAAAGAGATCCATCGTGAATCCTGAGTCGAGTATCCATTGACGTCCCATTAGTGCTCCTCCTCCCAGATTGGTGTAATTACCCTTAGTGTCATTATCTTCATAATCAAACCGTTGATAACGAATGTATGGGGCAACATACATGCCGTCGATAGCTCTTCCTTTGGGGTAGAACCTGAACTCGGGAGTTAAAAACAGACAGCAATTCAGCAATTAACTTTTTTGTAATTGTTTTGATATTGCTCAATTTTTTGGACAATATTCACCCAGGTCGG
>JBDHYT010000129.1:0-7239 GCA_039811485.1 Marinilabiliaceae bacterium
CCGAAGTCATACTGCGCGTTCCCTCGGCAAGCAGAGTATTGGTGGTAGATGCCACAAGCGACTTGGCTGCCTGCACCGAACCTGACGGGAATATAAAATCGACTTTGGCAATCTCCTGCGAGCCTCCCTCCAGCTTATGAAGCTTCAATCCATTTGAAAGTTCAATCTGCCGGGGTTCCTGTTTCTCCTGAAGTGCTACATTAAACACCGGTGGTTGTATATTTCTATCTAATGGCATCATTTCTCCTCCTTCTCTTTGGCATGATAAAAGAGAACCGAACAATTCTCTTCATTGAAAATAGTGGCAGCCTGCTGCTGTATATCACTTGCTGTCACTGCATTATACTTCTCTACCTCATCATTGATATCTTCGGCACAACTCTGCATTTCGTAGTGAGCCAGGTTCATGGCCTTATTCAGGAAGTTGATTTCTGAAAAGACAAGAACAGACTCCACCCTATTCTTCACCTTCTGAATCTCATAATCGCCGGCCTTTTCTTCAACAGTTCTGTTCAGTTCATGCCAGAAAGCTTTATAGGCATCATCCATCGACACGCCCGGTAGAAGATTGCCTGTAACAGCAAAGAGACCCGGATCGTCATCGCCTGTGATATAGGCATTTACCTCGCTAAATAGCTGCTGCTCCTTTACGAGGGACTGCACAAGGCGCGACGACTGACCGTTTGAAAGAATATCAGAAAGAAGGTCAACAGCCTGATAGCCAGCATCCCGTCGTCCCTGCATGTGAAACATCATCTGTATATAATCGGCAGGTACATTGCGGGTTAAGCTAAGTTCGCGTCTCTGGGTCTGCTTTGGCTCCTGAGGCACCATCCTGTTGCTAAGCTGACGGGCGGGAATATCGCCAAACCACTTTTCGGCCATCATAAACACCTTGTGAGGATCAATATTTCCGGCAACAGTAACAACTGCATTATTAGGTGCATAATGACTATAGAAAAAATCCTTAACATCCTGAAGTGTAGCCTGTTCGATATGCGAAATATCTTTACCGATGGTAGGCCACTGATAGGGATGCACCTTATAGGCCAACGGGCGTGCCAGCAAAGGTATGTCGCCATAAGGCTGGTTGAGGTAACGCTGCTTAAACTCTTCGATTACCACCTTTCGCTGTATCTCAAGGCTCTCGGGCGAGAATGCAAGCTCCAGCATACGGTCCGACTCAAGCCAAAAACCTGTCTCAAGGTTGTTGGCCGGCAGTGTAAGATAATAATTTGTTATATCGTTGCTGGTAAAAGCATTATTGTCACCCCCCACCTTCTGAAGAGGTGTGTCGTAAGAGGGTATATTCTTAGAGCCGCCAAACATCAGATGTTCAAACAGATGCGCAAAGCCTGTACGGTTAGGGTCTTCGTTGCGCGCCCCCACCTTATAGAGCACGTTGAGTGCCGCCATGGGTGTAGAGCGGTCGATATGTGTTATAACGGTTAGTCCGTTATCGAGTTTATGTCTCTCTATCTCAATCATCAGAAAATATATTTCGGGTTGATGGCAGCCTGGTTCAATGTCTCTCGATAGCCACCAATCAGTGAGTTCATAATATGCTCCACCGTATCTATTTTATCAATTAGGGTGGCACATTGACCTATTTCCAGTTCGCCTTCGACCATATCGCCTTCAAAAATTCCTTTTTTGGCTCTTCCCCGTCCAAGAATCGTCTTCAACTCCTCGGCAGACGCACCATTTTGTTCGGCTAGGTTCACCTGTTGAAAAAACTCGTTTTTGATAAGCCTTACCGGGGCTAACTTCTTGAGCGAAAGCATAGTATCGCCTTCGTTTGTTGCAATTATGCGTTTTTTAAACTCATCGTGGGCACTCGATTCAACAGATGCAGCAAAGAGCGAGCCCACCTGCACCCCCTCGGCTCCCAGCATCATTGTGGCGGCCATTGCCTCACCGGTAGCTATTCCGCCCGCAGCAATAAGCGGAAGTGATGTCACCTTACGTATCTTAGGTATCAGCACCAGCGTTGTAGTCTCCTCGCGTCCGTTGTGTCCGCCAGCTTCGAAGCCCTCGGCAACAATTACATCAACACCTGCCTCTTCGCACTTAAGGGCAAATTTGGTGTTTGCAATAACATGTCCCACAATCATTCCGTTGGCTTTAAGGCGGGCGGTATATTTGGCAGGATTTCCGGCGGAGGTAAACACAATTTTAACATCCTCCTGTTCAAGGATATCAATAAGATCGTCGATATCGGGATATAACAATGGCACATTAACGCCCCATGGCTTATCGGTAGCCTGTTTCATCTTTCGGATATGGTCGCGAAGCACATCGGGATACATGCTTCCTGCACCCAAGATTCCCAATCCTCCGTGATTACTAACAGCCGAAGCAAGCCTCCAGCCACTGCACCACACCATACCACCCTGAATTACAGGAAATTTTATATTAAACAGAGAAGTTATTCTATTCTGCATAGCGAAAATTTAACGTTATAAGTGAAAACAATATCCATCGCCGATGGCCAATGCTAATGTAACAATATAAACAGGCATAGGTTTTATTATGCGAAGAAACCAATGACGACAAAATTAATCATTCGAACCAACAATCAAAGGAAACAGTGATAAAACAAAAAAACAGGATGGAGATATTTCCAATCCTGTTTCTTATATTTTCGATAAAAGTGCTTTATTTCTGATCGTCAATAATATATTTATTATAAGTACATTCGAGCGAACCGTTGTAGAGCATATATTTTTCGGCCGAGCGCATGCCCATCATCCTCATGGCGGGAATATTTGAACTTATTATCCATGCAGTATATCCCTTGAAGTTCTTCTTCAGATAATATGCAATCTCCTTATAAAAGCTGAAGATATCCTCTTTTTTCAGACGTTCGCCATAGGGTGGATTGAACACCAGCATACCTGTTTTGGTGAGTGGCATTTGATCCTTGAGCGGACATTTCTGAATCCGGATCTCCTGGTTAAGTCCAAATTCAAGTGTCGAGTGTTTAGCCACATCAACAGCACGCATGTCAATATCGCTGCCAAGGATGTTGACACGGCGCGATACAACTGCGGCCAAAGCCTCTGCCTTAATCTCTTTCCATAAGGCGGCATCAAAATTCTTCCAGTTCATAAATCCAAAGGTATCCCTGCGAAGTCCCGGTGCCATATTCTTAGCCATCATGGCTGCTTCGAGCACAATGGTACCACTTCCACACATTGGGTCTATAAGGGTGATATCGGGATTCCAGCCGGCTTTCATAAGCATACCTGCGGCCAGCACCTCGTTGATAGGCGATGGATGTACACCAATACGGTAGCCCCGGCGGTTAAGCGGTTCGCCCGACGAATCGACCGAAATAGTTACAACATCATTGGCAATATGCAGGTTTATAAGTATATCGGGATTCGAAACATTGATATTGGGACGGCTTCCGGTTACGTTACGAATCTGATCTACAATGGCATCTTTGGTCTTAAGGGCCACATAACCGGTATGTTTAAATAAATTGGAGAATACTACATGATCGATGGCGAAGGTTTTATCGTTGTCGATAATTTTGTGCCACTCAAACTTGATGGTTTGGTCATATATCTCGGCTTCGGTGCGGGCTGTAAAGGTAAGAACCGGCATCAACACCCTAAGTGCAGTACGGCTCCACAGGTTGGTTTTATAGAGTACCTTAAGGTCGCCTTCGCACGACACACCCCTGCGCATAGGTTTAACATTGGTAGCACCCATTTGCGTAAGTTCACCGGCAAGAATATCCTCCAGGCCATGCATTGTCTTTACTATCAGTTTCAATGTATTTCCTCCAAAATTATCAGGATGCAAATGTATGATATTTTTTGCCAATACATACTAATTTAGAATTAAAACGTTATAGTTACAAACAAAACACATTATTGTTTTTTAACAAGATTTTCAATAACTTACACCCATCTAAAACCAAAAACATGAGAATTACGACAACCATTACCCTTATGACGCTATTGCTGATATCTTCGTGCAGCAAAAGTGAAAACAACGATCCGGGACCACTGCCTCCGGCAGGCGAAGGCACTCAGTTTGTAGCAGACCACACCGTAGCTCTTGAAGATGTGCTTCGGAAAATACCAAAGCAATATATCGATTTGGCGCGTACCACCCTACATGTAGCTTATCAGCACACCTCACATGGAACGCATGTATCGTATGGAATGTATGGATTGCCCGACTACAAAACAGGTGACAAGGAGTTGTTTGGCATCACAAGGAATAAACAGCAGACCAACAAACTCGATTTTTACGACAACATAATTGCCGATTACTCCAACGGAGTGCCCGATTTGAGTACCAACGAGACAGCCTTTGAGGAAGGAACCCGCAAGTTTCTCGATGACCCGGACAATGCCGATATCAATGTAGTGATGTGGTCGTGGTGCTCAATTACCGACCATAATGTAGCCGCCAACTATCTTCCTGGCATGCAACGACTTATAAACGAATACGGCAAAAACGGTTCGAAAATAACATCGGGCAAACGAAAAAAACCGGTTACTTTTATCTTTATGACCGGCCATGCAGAGGAGAATGGTAATATAGGCACAGGAAAGCCCAAAAACCAGGCCGATCTGATAATTGATTTCTGCAAAAAGAACAAACAGTATTGCTTAGATTATTACAATATCGACACCCACGACATGGATGGTAAATATTGGGACGATGCCAGCGACAACGGAACATCGAAGAAGGGAGGCAACTTCTATGCCGATTGGCAGAAATCGAAAACCAAAGGTCAGCACTGGTATGAAAACAAGGTGTCACCGGGAGGTCAGGTCACCTATGGCGAACACAACACACAGCATATTACGGCCAACCGCAAGGCTTATGCAATGTGGTGGATTTTGGCACGAATAGCAGGCTGGGATGGAGAAATAAAATAAAGAATAGTTTGGCATAAATCTGCCATTGGCAGCTCTCAATTGTCAATTATTTCATAATCCCACCCCTGCGGGGTTTGGTTTGCAGTGTTGTCTTTATCCGTAAGCTGCGCTTCGCTTGCATACGGTTACTAATGATGTATCCCCTGCGGGGAAAACAAAATGGGTCTTAAATCATGCCCTGATGGCCTCTATGGCTGTCCAAAAAGTATTTTATCCACGGATTACACAGATTACACGGATTTTCGCAAACTCCATCTCCCTGTGTGTGAGTAACTTATTAAAAAATGATTTTGGGATTATTCGTGTCTTTTGTGTGATTCGTGGACTTTTCAGACATCTCCTACTTGGCTCTGCATTTACAATGCACAATATTAGCTTTAATAGAAAGTGTTTAAGCAGGTTCATGCCCTGGTGAGTCTTAAATCATGCCTAACAACCCCTAAATCATCACCAATAACCTCCAAATCATCACCAATAAGGTCAAAATCATGCCACAGTGGAGGGAATTGTCTTACACAATTCCACTTTCGGCTCGGATAGCCAGACCATGCATAACCGTGGGTTTCAACCCACAGAACACGCACACCACGCTCCCTGCCTGGAAAGGCAGCACAAAACGAACAGGTAATTCCTCATTTCAATCGAGCCGCACAAAGGCGCTCCCATGCACTTTATGGAGTGCCATTGATAGCAAAATGAGATTCATTTGTTGGAGCATTCCTGGATTTTTGAAAGTTGAGTAATAAACAAAAATGCCTTAAGTCTAAACACTTAAGGCATTTTTTAATATGTATTGTTTTTGTCACTATTTTTTATTCGGCATATCAAGTCCATAGCCACGCTTGGCATCGACCGATTTAAGCACAAATGCAAGGAAGAACGCAAGCACACCGAAAGCGGCAAAGATTAGTTCGGGCACTGTATAATCATAAACCAACGGTGAGCCGTCGGCGGCAGTGGTAATTCCCTGAGTCAATGAAGCGGCCACCTCGGGATTGGCAGCAGTAAGAGCATAACCAATAAGGCCCGGAACCAGCATCAGACCAATATTCTGAACAAAGAAGATACATCCGTAGGCCGACCCCAAATAACGGTCTTCAACAATCTTGGGCAGTGAAGGCCACATGGATGCAGGCACCAGCGAAAATGCAATACCAAGAACCACAATGGTGGTGATTGCAATAAACGGAGTAAACGACTCACTTGGCACAAGAGCAAACACTAAGTGCGAAACAGTGAGCAATACAGCACCTAACACCATCATTGAAGCACCTTTACCACGCATATCGAGGAAGAAACCAATAAATGGAGTAAGAATCATTGCACCAATTGGGAAAACCGACACATAACGGGCTGCAACAGTTACGTCAACACCAAGTTTGGTAGAGAGCATCTCGGTTGCAAAACGCTGGAATGGGAAAATGGCAGAATAAAACAACACACAAAGACCTGCAATAGCAAGGAATCCTGGATTGGTAAATATCTTACCAATATCGCTGAGTTTAAACTCCTCTTCACCACCTGCATTACTTTCAACACCCTCCTGCTTGTCGAGTTTGGCATCCATAAAAGTATAAACTAGGAAGAGAAGCAGACCTATTAGCAGAAACACACCACCCCAAAGAATTGAGTTGGCAGGAGTCCATAGATGCGGCTCTGCGGCATCGGACTTGGCAAAGATGGGTGAAAGCCACATAACAGCAAACACTCCCAAACGGGCAACAGCCATCTCCAACCCCATTGCAAGTGCCATCTCTTTACCTTTAAACCACTTAACAATAGTTTTCGACACTGTGATACCTGCCATTTCAACGCCAACACCAAAGATTGCAAAACCAACAAAGCTAAGGGCAGCAGTGGCAGGAAGCGTGAAGCCGAACACAGAGAGGTCGGCAGCACGATCGATCATGGTTAGTGCGTAGAGCTTTACAAAGGCACCCACAACCATTAGGATACCAGAAGTCAGAATAGTAAACCGGATTCCCATCTTATCGAGAATGATACCCGAAAGAATAAGGAAACCAAAAAAGACATTGAAAAAGAACTCAGAACCGCCATAGAAACCGAAAACTTCGGAACTCCAACGGTAATTAATTTCAAACATATTCTTTATCGGTGATGCCACGTCAACAAAGAAATATGCAAAAAACATAGTTAATGAAATGAGAGTCAGCGCAATCCAACGGGCTGTCTTTGAATCGCGCAGGGTTTGTTTGATTTGTTCCATATAATATTAATTGTTATACATTATTTTTTTACCGGAATATTCTCTAATGTGGCCTGCAGATAATCCCAAAACTTCGACACACTATCGATATTTACACGCTCATCGGGC
>JBDHYT010000130.1:0-7170 GCA_039811485.1 Marinilabiliaceae bacterium
TGGTTGGTACTTACATCCTGCATTTTGCCGATTGCTTTTTTCTGAAACTCGGCATCGCCCACGGCCAGCACCTCATCCACCACAAGAATCTCGGGCTCCAGGTGGGCAGCAATGGCAAACCCCAGTCGCACGGTCATACCGCTTGAGTATCGTTTGGTGGGGGTATCAAGATACTTGGCCACACCGGCAAACTCCACAATCTCATCCAGTTTACGGTCAATCTCCCAGCGGCGCATCCCCATCACAGTGCCATTCATATAAATATTCTCGCGCCCGGTCATCTCGGGGTGAAAGCCGGTACCCACCTCAAGCAGTGATGCAAGGCGGCCCTTCACCTTAATACTTCCGGTAGTGGGCGAAGTAACACGGCTGAGAATCTTAAGCAGGGTACTCTTGCCGGCACCATTGCGCCCTATAATACCCAGCACCTCGCCCTCCTTCACCTCAAGGTTAATGTCGCGCAGTGCAGCCACATGCTCACCCCTGGAAGCACGCTGAGTACGGTCGTTGGTTGAACCTATCTTTGCATACGGATCCTCCTGCCCCAGCACATTCATCTTCCAGAACCGGTTAAGGTCGTGCGACAGCGTGCCGGTTCCCACCTCACCGAGGCGATAGATTTTAGAGAGATCTTGTATTTTAATAACTGTTTTACTCACGATGAATTGATTTTTGATTTCCTTGATTTGCGATATGCGATTGACGATTTGAGATTGGAGATTTAAGGTTAGTGATTTGAGATTCTTGATTTAAATCAATCAAAATTCAAAAATCGCATAGCGGCTATCATCAATCAGGGTTCTGCTTTCACCAATCAAGAAAGGTTTTCTGTTTAATTGAGTTTTTTCTTTTTTATAGTATTAACTGTTGCTACAAAAATACTAATTAGTTCGTTGCTTTCAACAATAGCTTTATCCAGCAGCTCAGTTTCTTTCAAAAGATTTGCCCGCTGAATAATTTTTAGGGCAACTAATGTTTCCCGAAGCTCCTTTAATACAATTTGTATTTTATGTATAAAATCATTACTGGATTCAGCACTTTGAGCCTCACCATAGTTCAAGGCAGGAGAAGTTCCGGAACGCACAATTTGATTAGCAATGGTCATTCCAGCTTTGCTGCCTGGCAGTTTGTCTGTGATATGAATAATTGACACAGAAAAATCAATCAATCTGTTTTCAAGCTCTTTGCTATTCATAATAAACGATGTGCAATTTAATGATTTGCGAAATGCGAAATGCGATTTAAGATATGCGATGTGCGATATAAATCTGAAATCGATAATCGACAATCGTCAATCCGTACGATTTGCAATATGCGATTTAGGATGTGGGATTTGCGATAAAATTCTGAAATCAACAATCGCTAATCTGAATTCATTGCGATTTGCGATAAAATCTGAAATCGTCTATCGACAATCGTAAATCGCTAATCAACACCCCTCTAATCACACCGTATCAATAAAGTTCCTCTCCGTCCTATGAAAAACCACAATACCGATAAGCAGAAGAACAGCAGTGAAAAGCGCACTGTAGCCAATTGCCATCCAGCTGAAGTATCCCTGCCCCAGGAATGCATACTTGAAGCCCTCAACAAGAGGAGTCAGCGGATTGGCCATGATGACAGTCCACAGCCTGCTGCCTTGCTCCAGGGTGCTGATGGGGTAAATAACAGGGGTGGCATACATCAGCAGCTGCACACCAAAGGTCAGTAAAAAGGTAAGGTCGCGGTACTTGGTTGTCATACTGGTAAAGATGATGCCGGCACCAAGTCCCATGGCGGCCATAATGGCAACATAAAGAGGCAGAAGCAACAACGTCCAGTTGGGAGCTATTGATTCGTTACCCTGAAAGATGAAGTAGCCATACACCGCCAGGAAAAATGTAAGCTGAATACCAAACTTTATAAGTCCGCTCACAACCTTACTCATTGGCATTATAAGGCGTGGGAAATAGACCTTGCCAAAAATTGCAGCATTGGCAGTAAAGGTATTTGCGGTAGTGTTAAAACATTCGGAGAAGTAGTTCCAGATAACGATACCGGCCAGATAAAAAAGTATCATGGGCACACCATCGGTAGGTATTTTGGCAATATTACCAAACACCACAATATAGATGGCGGTGGTAAGGATGGGCTGCACCACAAACCATATTGGGCCTAGCACAGTTTGTTTATATACAGTGACTATATCGCGCTTCACAAACATAAAGAGAAGGTCGCGGTACTGCCATATCTCCTTGAAATTAATATCAAAAGCGTTCCTCTTCGGACGAATCTCCAGGTCGTATTGTTCCATTTAGTTATTGTTGGTGATTATATTTTTGTTAATAGATATTTTTTATTGGTTGAGGGCTACGCCGTTTAGATGCTACGCATGTTGAGTTGTCCACGGATTACACGGATTTACACGGATTTTAATCCCCTCGTTTGTAACGAGGGGTTAATGGCTTCTGCATTTGCAATGCGAATTTTAATTATTGTAAGAACTATATTAGGGATTACAAATCCAAGGCCAACAGCCCGCTCGTTGCAAACGAGGGGCAGCGGAGATTTCGCAATATTTATCCCGCATGAACTAGAAACCGCTAAGAGTTATCTTGCACTGGCTACTCTACTTAACCTTTAACCTCACCCATGAGTTTTTTTGTAATGTATCAATCAATAATCTGCGCAGTTCTTACATACGGTTACTTATGAACTATCCCCTCCGGGGAAGATCGGCTGGTTATCGCGTAACTCTATATGCCTGAATTGAAAATCGACGAAGTCAAAGTCGGATTTCCTTTGTGTGACTATGCCTCCTTGATTGAAAAATTATTCATTACCCCTTATTAGGCCACCTATATGCCTAAGTGGGTAAAATTGATTATTTGCGGGATTAAGAGCCATTTAGCAGATGATATAATTATATAGCGCAACACCGTAGTACTCTAAATATACAATGGGATAATTGCTACCATTATGTTGCAATTTTCAGTAACTTACTAGACTTGAACTACGTTACTATATATATTTAGTTGAATAATAATTATTTTAGCTTTGAATTAAGCACTATTATCCTATATATAAAAAATCAAATGCCATAAATAGGCGTATCTAAATTATCTATCATAGGTTTAAATGCATTATCAAATATTAAGAGCGCTTGCTCTTCTGTATACAAACCACTTTTAACATGTTCCCATTCCTTATAATTAGCTCGGTTTATTACGTCGGTCTTTCCAATTGACATTAATAATGGGAATGATTCAAATCCCAATGCGATTAATGATGATATTCGGTGAATTCCATTGGTAGCTTGATACAAATATTCATCATCCTTAACAAAAAGTTGTATCGCAATGTCATTATTGTTTATATAACCTTTTGTTTTTATTGAATTATAAACTGATATTAATCTATCGTATTCACTTTTTAACATCCTATAGGATACAGGACCAAAAAATTTATTTCCGTCTTCAATCTTATATTTAAATTTTGTTTGTTTCTCAAATTCTTCTTTCATAATTTGTACTGAACTATTATAGTATGTCAAGTGATTAATTTTTTGCCAAGGATATACTGTGTATAGTGGTGGTAGATTAAAATAATCACATTTATTTAAACAATCTATTTTTAATCTTTCTGCAACTGTTTTGGGTTGTACTTTTAAATAAAACTGCTCCAAAAATTGAAATGATTTCCTCTTTTTAAATTCACTATAATGATCTTCATTTTCATAAATTTTTAATGTATGTGCAAATGCATGAAACAAATTAAAATATGTGATTTTTTTTTAAGGTAATTCTATAGCTATAAAAACATTATTTGATGAGTTTGTATGATAATTTAGTACCTCAAGAGGATTTGTTAAAGGATTACTAGGATAAATAACAATCTTTTCTTGTCCGAAATTTTTCCCAACCAGCCTTACTCCCCCCCGTAAAAGGATTTTGTTTATAAAATTCAATAATTTATATTTCATGTTTAAAGTTTTTTCTAAAATTTAATTCACCGACAGTTTGCTCATTATACAGTTAAAATGTCAGTTTATTCTATCCTCAACCCTATATAGCCTCCCATTCTGACGGGAAAAGTTATAAGTTTAATTTATGTTGAAGCTCAGCAGTTTATTTTTTACGAAAATGGAATATTTGCTACCACTATGTTGCTACTCCATGGCTAAGCCCTTACATGATTTGTCATTGACACCATACGCTGCGCTGCGCTTGCTTACGGCTGATGTATAGCACCACTTCGTGGCTTAACCATGCGACCCACCTCCGGGGTCGTTTATTGCTTTAAAACTTTCCTGCTATAAACATTTGACTCCTGCCGGAGTAAAGCCTATCGTACCTTTCTCCTATTGTCACTCCTTTAGGTGACTTCAAGAATCCGGAACTTCGCGACTTACTATTTAACTTTTTAACTATTCAACTCCTTATCTCTCGCCCCTTTCGCTCCTTTAAATACTCCTTTGGAACTTCACACTGTCAACTGTCAATTATCAAT
Organism: Marinilabiliaceae bacterium; assembly: GCA_039811485.1. GTDB lineage: Bacteria > Bacteroidota > Bacteroidia > Bacteroidales > Marinilabiliaceae > JAGPIS01. The sequence continues at coordinate 4,489 of JBDHYT010000130.1, forward strand.
TGTCAATTTATTCTCAATCCTCAATTTTCCACTCTCCACTTTCTATCTCCTATCCCACGTTATCCTTCAAATTTAAGTTTTCCAGGATGTTGTCGTGTATCATATATTCTCAAAATCTCAATCCTGCAATCACTTACTCTGTAATAGAGCGAATTATGACTTGACAAAACTGCTTTCCTGACCTGAATTGAACTCTTTACAACAGGAAACATATATGGGTTTGATACAATTTGCTGAACAACATTCTCTGTATGATTAATAAACTGTTCAACAACCTTAAAACCCCATTTATGGGACAAATACAAAAGAATCTCAGCAAAGTCCTGATCTGCAAATGAAGACCAAACAACCTGCCTATTCTTGTCCATATTGCTCCCTGTATTTGGAAAATATTTTTTCGTTTAAAGTTCCTCCTCCACTATCAAGTTCCTCTATAGCAGAGTACAATCCTTTTCGTTGTGATTCAGTAAGTAATTCAGATTCCTCAATTGAAAATTGACCATTAAGATAGTTTTGAAACCACCCATATAACTCCTCAACCTGTTTTTCGTTTAGATTATCAATCTGTCTAAACAGTGTTAGTTTTAATTCTGATATATTCATAGGTCAATTATTAATTCAAAACATTATTATGTCTTCACATCACCATTTCAATAGTCAATTGGAATCGCCCAGAAATACATCTGCCTGAATTGAAAATCGACGAAGTCAAAGGCAGATTTCCTTTTTCTACCACTTTTCCCAATAGTTACCGAACGGGGTCAATGTTTTTCGTATTTGTAATGCCTACTTAATTGTTGAAAGACCATATTAGTGATTACAAATCCAATTCCAACAGCCCGCTGGTTCAAAACGAGGGGCAGTGGAATACCGTCACCGAATTACCACGAATTGACACGAATTGTGCTGCCCTCTCGGGCAGTAATGCGTGGTGCATGTATTGTCCGCGGGTTAAAACCCTCGGTTATTCATGGTTTAGCTCTCCGAGCCGATGGGCATGACGGAAACTTCTATTGACGATTAACGACTTAGGACCGACGATTGACGAAAAACCGGCACTTTACGACTTACTCTATAACCATTTAACTATTTAGCCCCTTTCCTCTCGCTCCTTTAAATACTACCTTGGAACTTCACACTGTCAACTGTCATCCCAATAATTACTCAATTCTTATTTATAAAAAACTTTAAAAGTTTCTCACTACTTTGCCTGTTATCCCAGAATGCTAAAATAAAAATGGCATCTTCTTTAATTGTATAAAACAGACTATAGTGCCGAAGCGAAATACCTCTAATATCCTTATAATTTGTTTTTTTACCAATTTCCGGATTTAATTTTAGAAGTTCTAACTTAACTTTTATTTCAGCATTAAGTTTACGGGAATAAGTCAATGACTTATTACGATGATTCCAGTAAGAAAAGACTAAATTACGCTGTTTTAAGGCCTTTTTGGTCCAGAAAACCTTCATTACATCCAGTTTTTATCCAAACTTTCCAACTCTTCTTCTGAAAGAAACTCACCGGTTTCGATATCAGCTTCTCCCATTGCAATTAATTCTATCTGAGTTGAATTAAGCATAATCTTATCATCCCCGGCTGTTGATTTAAAAATGCTTTCTATGGCCTCCAAAAGCTGTTGATTATTTGAAGTCATTACATAATCAATCAATCTATTTCGCAGCTGATCCAGATTTTTCATGATACTGATATTTTAATAAGATTAACTCTTCATCTGGGCCGATTGGCAAGCCAGAAACTTTCGATTGACGACCAACGACCGACGAAAGTCCCTCTACCTTCTACCCTCCATTTTCCACCATCCTGTCTCCCCTTCGACAGCCCCCCTTCGACATACCGATAGCTATCGGCATCAGGGGGACGCTCCCTCTCACTCCGCTCGTTCCTTTCGCCCCTTTCAAAATATTACGCCCCTTCAGGGCTTGATTTACACAACGTGCTTTTAACCGTACGCTGCGCTTCGCTAACATACGGCTGATTTATTACGCCCCTTCAGGGCTTTTAATACGACTCCTTCCTGAGGAAATTTCTATATCTATTAAACATCCAGCAATACCGTGGCACGAATTTACTATAAAATATTGACGATTAACGACTTACGATAGACGAAAGTCCTTCTACCATCTACCTTCTACCCACTACCCTCTATCCTCTACCCTCTTTCTCTCTCTCCCACATCACAACACCTTCCTCTGCAATATGTTTCAACAAAGCATCATTATCAATGGTTTTATGGGATATAACATCAAAAAAGTAAGGTAACACTGTTTCCTGATTAAGCATGTACGAGATTTTTGTAACCATCTGAGTGGAGATATTATCACCACAGATACACAAATCAACATCAGAACCGGGCTTATGATTTCCCATAGCACGAGAGCCAAACAAAATAATCTTTTCCACCTCCTTAAAAGATGTTATCGTCTTTACTATTTCATTTATCTCATCTATAGTAAGTCCGGTCATTGTACCAGTGGTAAAAGGAAGTCATACAACTCCTTAAGAATATTAAAATATTTTGATTTTATAGTATTATACACCTCAAGTGCTATTACTTCATTGTAGGTATGCACTGTTATATTTCTATCCTCCAGGGCCTGAAGCCACAGCACTCCATCAGTGATATATCCGTTCTGAAAATTAGTTTTAATACTGTCCCTCGG
>JBDHYT010000131.1:0-7131 GCA_039811485.1 Marinilabiliaceae bacterium
CCTCGACACCCACAGCAAACTGAACACATTCAACAGCACTTATGCAGCGGAACTGGCCAGAAGTTGCGGTTACAACGATGATACGGCAGCCCTGATTGAAAATATGACACTGGCAAACGCAGTCACCGACCTGATTCCGTTCGGTATTGACGAACCATTTTATGATGAGATTATTAAAAGGTGCCATTCAAACCTCATCGGCACGCTGAAGGAAGGGACTGATTTACATCTGTATCTGATAAATCCGGCGGATAATAAGTTTGAAACGTTAAACAGTTGACAGTTGACAATGAAAGTTGACAATGACATCAATAGTTTAATGGTTTAAGGGTTGAAGAGTTGAAGAGAATTTATAGCCCTGAAAGGGCAAAATATCATAAGATAGGGTGAAGCCCTATCAAAGGGAAAGCTACTAAATCAAGCCCTGAAAGGGTGTAATATCCAATCCCAGACGTATCTTTCATCATATTCGACCTGGTATTTTTTAAGGAAGGCACGATACTCCTCCTGAAAAGTTTTCTTACGGTGATGTTCGTGCTGTTCAGATATATATTTAATTACGGCATCTACCTCGGTAGGATTTACAGAGAAGGCACCATAACCATCCTGCCAGTAAAAGTTTTCATACCGTACTCCTTTGGTCTTTGCCCATTTTGATGAGTATGATTTTAACTTCTCCATCAGTGTTATTAGTGCTATTTTTTTCGACAGCATGCATAAGATATGAACATGGTCCGTGTATCCCCCAACTTTTATAACCCGACAATCAAGCTGATTGCACATCCCACCCAGGTAGCTATGTAGCTCTGCTTCTATAGATGAATCGATTAATGGCTCGCGATGTTTGGTACTAAACACTATATGTATGTAATTTTTAACCAATGATTGTCCCATAATTACCGGATTTTTTATTTACGATGGGCGAAACCCATCGCTGACATATGCCCCCCTTCAGACGATAGGCTTCATCCATCGCTGATATATGACGCCCCTTCAGGGCTGATATAGGGGATTACCTACTGTTTGCGGTATTAAACACGCCAGATTCGTCAAATGAGGTCATTTTGTTGAGGATGGCGACTGAGCCTTTGATTATGGGATAGGCAGCTGCGGCACCGGTGCCTTCGCCAAGACGGAAGCCCAGTTGAAGCACCGGTTCACCACCAAGATACTCTATCATATGGCGGTGCCCCTGTTCCTCAGACTGATGTGAGAAGATTACATAATCCTTAACTCCCGGACAAATTGCCTCTGCGGCCAGAAGGGCTGCTGTAGTAATAAATCCATCGGTTATAATCAACATACGCCGAATGGCTGCTTCAATCATACCGCCACAGATAGTTGCTATCTCAAGACCGCCAAACCGGGCAAGATTTGTTAAGGCATCATCAGAAATACCATGTTTTTCAATGGCTCTGCGGATGACATCAAGTTTATGGTTAACTCCATCAGCATTTAATCCCGAACCCGGGCCAACAGCCTTGTCAAGGGATAGACCTGTATAAACCGAAAGCAGTGCCGAAGCAGGCGAAGTGTTGCCAATACCCATCTCACCAAAACAGATAACATTTCTCCCCTCATCATTAAAACGGGCTACAATTCTGCGTCCGTTCTCAATGGCTGCAAGGCACTCATCAGTGGTCATGGCAGGCTCATGGAGAAAGTTACGAGTCCCCTTACGCACCTTTGCATCAATCAAATGAGGGTGTGGCTTAAAGTCATAATCAACACCGGCATCAACCACATAATGATCAAAACCAAACTCACTGCAGAACAAGCCAATGCCTCCACCCCCATTCATAAAATTAAGACACTGCTGCCATGTTATCTCTACCGGACAGGGCGACACACCCTCTTCACAAATCCTGTGATCGGAAGCTACAGTAAGCATCACAGGCTTATTCAACACCGGATTTAAGGTACCCTGAATAAGCGCAACACGTTTGGCAATGCGTTCCATCATACCAAGAGAGCCCACAGGCTTGGTTTTCTGGTCGAGTTTATACTGAATCTCTGCATCCAGATCAGAGTGCAGACCGGGGATTGCTATATTTATAAGTTGATTCATGACTATGGCTTCAAAATAAAAGAACCATAACAAACATCAATTTATCATGGTTCCTTTACAATATTAACAGTTCAAAAATAACAAAAATTACCAGATTATCTGTTCAGCCAGTCCTTAAATTGTGTGGCTTTTATACGGCTGACAAGAATTTTATCCTCAATACCGTTTTTCAGTTTAATGGCAAGCTGACCGTTAAAGTAGGACTCAAAACGATCGATTGCTTCCATATTAATGATAGTCTGACGGTTAGCCATGAAAAACACCTCCGAATCAAGCTCACTCTCAAGCTTATCCATCGAGTGGTTTATTATATAACGCTGATTATCAAAAGTTACGGCATACGTAATACGAGCATCAAAAATAAAACATGCTATATCCTTCGTATCAAGCTTAAAGAATGCCTCACGCCGTGAGATAAGAAAACGTTTACGATAACCATTCTGGGCAGTATTGATAAGATGTGCCAGATGATCGTAGTCGATAGGTGTTTCATCCTCAGCATTGTCTTCATGAATCATACTGCGAAGATTCTCATACTTCTCAATAGCCTGGGTGAGATCAGTAATCTTTATGGGCTTCAACAGATAATCTACACTATTGAATTTGAATGCCTTAATAGCATACTCATTATAAGCAGTAGTAAAAATTATGGCACTATCCACCTTCACCTGTTCAAAAATGGAAAAACAATTACCATCGGCAAGTTCGATATCGAGAAAAATCAGATCGGGACGCGGTTTCTCCTGAAGGTATGTCACAGTATCGGCAACGCTTTGCAGCGTGGCACACAACTCCCACTCCGGACGTAACTGCTTAATCATATTGGTAAGCATTTTGCCCGAATGTATCTCATCTTCAACTACTATAACTTTCGTTTGCATGATTATTTTTTAATTATCGGAATTTCAACAATAAACTCATTTTCAGTTTTACTCATAACCGGTTTTTCATCTGTAAGCAGCGAATAACGTTTGCGCAAATTCTCAAGTCCTGTTTTGGTTGAGTAGCTTGAGTTACGAGGATTTAGGTTATTGGCAACAACCAATCGGTTATCTCTTACAAATATATTGATTTTCAATGGTTTTGACAAGGTAGCGCTATTATGCTTTATAGCATTTTCAACAAGTATCTGCAGACTCAGCGGAGGCACAAAAAGTAAATCATACTCTTTTGGAATATCTATATTGAAAACCAGTCCATCGCCCAGCCGCTCCTGATGAAGGGCAAAGCAAGCCTTGATAAACTCAACCTCCTCCTGCACGGTAACCCAATAGACATCGGCACTACGAAGCACATATCTGTAAACATCAGAAAAGTTTTCAGCAAAGCGTACTGCCAGTTGCTGGTCACTCTGTATTATGGCAATGAGAGTGCTAAGGTTGTTGAACAGAAAATGCGGATTTATCTGATCCTGAAGGGCAAAGTAGTCGAGCCTCAGCTTCTCCTGTGTAAGCCGCTCATTTTCAGAAATAAAATGATTCATACTCTCGTGATAGTTGAAAGCAATAAGCAGAACCACATAAATTGAAATAAACAGAATTCCAAGGGTGAACGACAGACCCAAATCGTGCTTTGACATATTACCGATATTGGAAATTATGGGCTGGATTTTTTGTGTAATGGCATGAATTACTATTCCCCAGACAAAAATAAATGATACCAGCAGAATTAGCCGTTTATTGGTCTTAATATGCCAAGGGTATTTTTTTGAAATAGTTTTGTTGAACAAAAAGATACCTTCACTTGTAATGATAAGAAGAGATATTGTAAAAAGAAAGCCTGCCGGTCTTGGTTCTGTTTTTGGAGCCAGGGCATACATCAACAACGTGTAGAACACCACGCCGAGGGCTATTTCGAGGAGTATCCTTATTTTGATGCTATTAAAAGCAATAGGTCGCGTCATAATCGTCTGTTTGCATTGATTACACACAAAAGTATATCAAAAAAACATTAAATATCAGCACTAACGATATGAAAGGCAGATTTAGGCAATCCAACCAATAAATGTAAGAGATAAAGCAACAAAAAAGCCTCTTGTAAGGAGGCTTCATAATATTGCTGTACAGAAATAGTTTCAGTTTTTTATTTTCACCACATCATCAAGGTTTATATCGAAAAAAAGCACAGAGTTGGCAGGTATATTACTCTGGTAGCTGTTGCCATAAGCTTTGGCAGATGGGATATACAAATCGATGCTTCCTCCCTTTTTTATCTTAGGGATTCCAACTCTCCACCCCTCAATTAGTTTTTCAAGTTTAAAGCGACGTGCCGGTTCGGCAGATGGAGAAAAATCGAACGGTTTGGCAGCCAACACAACCTCGTTGGTTTTGCTGTCGCGCGACAATACTTTGCCGAGGTAACGAACCACCACAGTATCGTTTACTGTAACCAAATCGCCACTTCCAGCCTCTTTGATTCTATAATAGACGCCCGATTCGGCATCTTTTTCAGCCACAATTGAGTGTTTATCAAGATATTCAACAATCATCTCATTGTCGCGCTGGCTGTAATCGACCTCTTCGGCATTTTTTTTATCCTTTTTACACCCTGCAAACGACAGAGTTACAACTGTTAACAATAGTAGGAAACGCATTATGCTATGTTTTTAAATTCTAAAAAATATTGCCACAAATATAAAATTTAAAGTGATGCTTACCAACCGAATAATTTGAAATATGAACTATTATTTATTACCGGTTAGCATTATCGGCAAACATTAAGGCTGAAAGGTCTAAATATCAAACCGGAACATCTACCTGACAATTTACGATATTATTCATGTAAAGTGTTAAATCGCGCCGGGAATCGGCAAGCCGTTCTTCCCAAATCTTCACCGAATTCTCGCCAATACGGTCGGTTACATACTTAATGGCAACAAAAGGGATACCGAACAAGTTACAAACCCTTGAGAGAGCAAATGCCTCCATATCGTAAACATCTTCATCGCCTTCGGGCGAGGTCACAAACTGATCGCCGGTATTACACACTCCGAAACTGGCGAAGTCGAAATATGGTTTTAAGGCACTGCAATCTGAAGTTGATTCCCAGCATCCGTCAAGTGTTTTCAGCTTGGCAATGTCGCGATCGACAAACCTATTGCACACAATTATTGACCCTACTGCATGGTTAACCGATCCGGCAGTACCGATATTTACCACAAAATCGGGCTTTAGCTCCACTATTGCTTTTGTGATACCAACAGCGGCACTCACCTTACCAAAACCGGTGAGGAGATGCTCTACCCTGAAAAGAGGCGACTCGAATGTTACATATTCACTTTCGAGAGCCTGAACGATAAGACATAAAGGTTTGACTTTCATCACCAATTAAATTTTGCACAAAAATAGTTTTATTTTTATTAATGAAATATTTGCAGATATAAAATATAGTCCTACTTTTGCACACGCTAAATGAAACACGGGTGTAGCTCAGTTGGTAGAGCACTGGTCTCCAAAACCAGGTGTCGGGAGTTCGAGTCTCTCCTCCCGTGCAAGCACCGGAGAGGTGCAGGAGTGGTTGAACTGGCACGCCTGGAAAGCGTGTAAACCCCAAAAGGGTTTCGGGGGTTCGAATCCCCCTCTCTCCGCGAGTAGTGCAGGACAAAACTGGACAACAAAGAGTCAAAAGCCGACAAATCAATGATTTGCCGGCTTTTTTGTCGCTTTTGGTTTTACTGTTTTGCAGCTATAAGCATGAGACTCCATCCGGAGACAAACTTCCAGACTTCAGGACTCCATAACTTTAAATTCTATTTAACTCTTTAATTAGCAGCTCTTTAATTTCCACTGATTCTCTGCCACTTTTTAACTTACAGCAATCTCTCCAGTTGTTTGGCCTTATCCCCCTGATCGAGGCTGTTGTAGATGTTAATGAGATATTTGATATAGCTTTTGTTGTCGGGAGCGAGCTTACGCAGATTTTCAAACATATCTTTAGCCTCGCGATAATCGGCAGAAAGAAACTTCAAGTCTCGTTTTAGAATTGCGTAGGTAGTTGCATTTTTCTTCTTCTCATAATCGTCTAACAGCTTTTTGTACCTGGCCTCACATTTTTCGTATTTCTGCACAGCCTTATAGAAATGAGCATCAGAGTTGTTGCCATCAATTGCAAGCACCGAATCGCATAGTTTCGAGAGTTCGTTCTCTGTCATAGAGTCCTTTACCGAATCGAAATATAATTTAAACCACTCTAACTTAGTTTTATTGTCCGACTTAGGCCAGTTAGCCATAACTCCTTCTGCATTCCCGATAGTACCAAATACCGCACAAAGGCGCGAATGGTAGGCAGCCTCACCAACGACTGCGCTAACTTTATCTTTCTGCCGTTCGAGATACGAGATTAACGACATCAAGTCGCCCGACTTTTCGTAGGAGACGATGGCATTGTTACAATCTTCGGCAGTAGGATTCTCTATTTTGGAAAGCCAAAAAGCTGCCTTTGAAAATTTCTGCAAATGGATGGCTGCTGAGGCTCCATTACGATAAACATCGTCAGCTGGTGTTTCGCCATTATTCCCGGCATTAGAGATAATGTTATCGTATGCGGCACAGGCATTTACATAATCGCCTTGGCTAAGGTAAATTGCTGCTTTTGCCGACATTGATTCGCCGGGTTTTACCGAACCGCAACCACTGAAAAGCAATATTGAAAACAAAGAAAAAACAAGTGATAAAAATCTCATAACCAACACATTAAATAATCACAACCACATATCAATCCTCGTAATATCCGGTATTATACCCATAGTGGTATCTGTAGCCACTACCATATTTGTAGCTATATTTCTTCTTATCCACAATATGGTCGTTAACAAGTATTCCCACATGGTCGATTCCCTCCTCACCTATTGCCTTCACCGACGACAAAAAGATATCCTTCATTGTAACCCTCTCGCGGGCTAAAAATATCAGCACATCCGACATCCTTGCCAGCAAAAAAGGATCGGAGACTATTCCCATTGGCGGAGTATCTATAATAATTATATCGAATCTGCTACGCAATATTTCAATCAACTTATGGGCTTTTTCGCCCGATATGAGCTCCGACGGGTTAGGTGGTATCTC
>JBDHYT010000132.1:0-7109 GCA_039811485.1 Marinilabiliaceae bacterium
CGGGCAACGTTATTGAAGTGGTTGGTCCTAAGATGGATGAAGAGCGTTGGGAGCGTGTAAGAACGGCAGTAAAAAATCTCCAATAAGATGATATTACCGCATAGAGCGGGGTGAATATTAAATTTTATTGTCAAAAGTGTTTTTCAACATTTTATTACAGTTATAATATCTTTAATTTTGGGCTTCACAGAAAAACAATTACTATGTACGGAGATTTTAAACAATACCTTCAGCAGGAGCTGAAATCCATTGATGAGTCGGGGCTTTATAAGCGCGAGCGTATCATCACATCGGCCCAGGGTGCCGCTATCAATGTCAGCACCGGTGGTGAGGTTCTTAATTTTTGTGCCAACAACTATTTGGGGCTTTCATCGCATCCGCGTGTGGTAAAGGCAGCCCAGAAAGCTATGGATACTCATGGCTACGGTATGTCGTCGGTTCGTTTTATTTGCGGAACCCAGGATATACATAAAGAGTTGGAAGAGAGAATTGCCCGTTTTTTCGGCACTGAAGACACCATTCTTTATGCAGCGTGTTTCGATGCCAATGGTGGCGTATTTGAGCCTCTTTTTGGTGCCGAGGATGCAATTATTTCCGATGAACTCAACCATGCGTCAATCATCGACGGTGTGCGGTTGAGCAAGGCTGCACGCTTCAGATACAAGCATGCCGACATGGCCGATCTTGAGGAGCAGCTGAAAGCCTCGCAGAACAGCCGTTACCGTATTATCGTTACCGATGGAGTGTTCTCTATGGATGGCGATATTGCCAAGTTGGATCAGATTTGCGATTTGGCCGAAAAGTATAACTCACTTGTGATGGTTGACGACAGCCATGCCTCAGGCTTTATTGGCAAAACAGGCCGTGGCACACACGAGCATTGCAATGTGATGAGCCGTGTGGATATTATCACAAGCACACTTGGCAAGGCTCTTGGTGGCGCACTTGGCGGTTTCACCACAGGTAAAAAAGAGATTATCGATATGCTGCGTCAGCGTTCGCGTCCTTATCTGTTCTCCAACTCACTGGCACCGGCTATTGTGGGAGCGGCCATCGAGGTGTTCAACATGCTTGAGGAGAGTACAGCTCTGCGCGATAAGGTGATGAGTAATGCCAACTATTTCCGTGCTAAACTTACCGAAGCCGGTTTCGACCTTAAGCCTTCACAGTCGGCCATTGCTGCTCTTATGCTTTACGATGCTGTGTTGGCCCAGAAGTTTGCGGCACGCATGCTCGAAGAGGGCATCTATGTTATCGGATTCTATTACCCTGTAGTTCCCAAAGGTCAGGCACGCATCCGTATCCAGCTTTCGGCAGCCCACGAGCAGCACCATCTCGATAAGGCCATAGCAGCCTTTATTAAAGTTGGTAAAGAGCTTGGCGTGATAAAGTAATGTCTTGAATTTAAAATAATTATAGAGACCGCTGCCTTTGGGGGGCGGTTTTTTTATTTTTCCCATGTCAATATATTGACATTGATGTTATAGCTTCTCTCTTTTCGTTGCCGATTGAGCAGTTTTTTTCAGTGATAAACGACTTTTTTGGCAGGGAGAAACGAAGTTTGGCGTAGCCAAATCTCTAAAGTACAAATGATAGTTTTTCCCCCTGTCATCAACACATCATGAACAAAATTTTGGGGGTAAACACTCGAAATGTCGGTTAGTTAGGTTGTCAAAAACGAACTAATGAAGCTTAAAATCAATTATTAACTGCCACGCTCTTTCGGTAGTGAGGCATTGTGCTGGTAATAAATACAATAAGGGCTATTACATTGATTATGGCTACAATCAGGAATGCCGTGTTTAAACTCCAGATTTCCGAAATTTTTCCTCCCAAATACATTCCGCCTCCCACGCCCAGGTCGAACGAGGTGAAATAGGTGCTGTTGGCAGTTCCCCGCCTGTTGTGTGGAGCCATGTTGATTACCATAGTCTGAAAAGCAGGCGTGAGCATACCAAACCCTATGCCCAGCGAGAATGCAGTGGAAAAATACTCAATATCGCTTGTGGTTTGAAAAAGGATGAAATAGGAAGTTGCGATTATAACAATACTGATTATACCTATTGGCCTGAACAGGCCTTTGTTGAGAAAACGACCTGATGCAAAGCGCGAAATGAATATTCCTATTGCCATTATGGTGTAGAACATTCCGGTACTTGCGACCTTTATTTCGTGACCAAATACTGCGCCGAACGAAAGGATAAGTCCGTAGGATAGCGATATCATCAACAGGTTTAGTCCTAAGGGAATTGCTTTTACCAAAATAAACCTGTCGAGTGACAAAGGTTCTTTGGTTGGTGCAGTTGGTTTATGTTCTGTTTTAATCAGGAATGCAAGCAGCAGACCCGCTATTCCGAAGAGGAAGGCAAACCAGAATATGTAGTTGAAATCCAGGTGGTTCATAAGTAGAAGTCCGGCTGTTGGTCCCAATGCCATTGCCACGTTTGATGATAGTCCGAAATAGCCTATTCCTTCTCCGCGCCGTTCCGATGGTAAAACATCAATTGCAATGGTGTTGCCAGTCATTGTTGTGATGCCGAACGCAAAACCGTGGATTATCCTGAATATGACAAAGAGTGCAATTGCTGCCGCCACCACATAGCTCACAAACATCAACGTGAATATAATATATGCTGCTATGTAAAGTTTTTTCCTATCCATGGTATCGATAAAGTAGGCCGAGAAGGGACGTATTGCAAGAGCCGCCAGTATATATACCGACATTACAAAACCTACCGTACTTTTTCCGGCGTGAAAGAACTCTTGCAGGTAGAAGGGTAGGGTAGGCATCAGCAGATAGAAGGCAAACATCATCATGAAGTTGGCCGCAAAGGCAAGTGTAAAGGCACTATTCCACAGCACCGGCTTATTATTGGATGTCATTTGTGTTGTTTAAAAGATTATAAAACTGATTGTTCCGGTTGATTAGGGGTAGGCTGTAAGTTTAAAATCTTTTATTTTTGAAATAGAAAGCTATAAAATTCAGTGTAATAGGGATATGCGACAGTAGTGTGGATGCAAGGCCGTAATAGCGTCTCATAATGTCGAACCGCTCCCTGAGGCCCGGCATGATATTCTTTTTGGTTATTCCGCCATCAAGAAATTTCGATAGGGTTAGGTGTGTGTTTTTAACTCTCCCGGCCTTTTTGAGTGCTACGATACACCACTCAAAGTCGGCCGAAAAACGATATTTTAGGTTGTAACTACTTGCTATCGTTCTTTTTACTATTATTGATTGATGGCTTACCAGCATTCCTTTCTTAAAACTTTGCCAATCAAGTTTATCGGGTGGTGACAGCCGCCGGTCGCCGATAATATCTCCTTTCATATTTGTCATCACGGTGTTGCCGTAATATATGTCGGAATATGGCTGTGAATCAAAAACCTGCGAAATAGTTGATGGCTCATATATCTCATCACCGGCATTGATAAACCACACGTAGTCGCCTGTTGAAGCAGCCAGGCCTTTATTCATTGCATGATAGAGCCCCTGGTCGGGTTCGCTCACCCAATAGTCAATTATTGGGGTGTATTGTCTTATCAGAGAGCATGTTGTGTCTGTAGAGCCACCATCGATAATAATATACTCAATGTTGGAATAATCTTGCGAAGCAATACTCTTTATTGTTCGTTCAAGGGTTTCTGCGGCATTGAAGGTTATGGTTATTATCGATATCTTAGGCTTCCGGGTCATTTTTTTGTTTTGCTGATGATGTTTTCGTAAACTTTAAGATATTGGCTTGCCACCACGCTTTCGGCGTATAACTCTTCTGCTCTTTCGCGTGCTGCCATACCCATCCGGTTGGTATCGTTCAGAAAAAGAGTTTCGTAAAGTCCCGTAGCCAAGCTGAGTGAGTTCTTTGCCTCGGCAAGGAATCCTGTCTTTTCATGAACCACCATCTCGGGCACCCCACCTATCCTGAATCCTACTACCGGTGTGTTGCAGGCCATGCTCTCCATCACAGTGTTTGGCAGGTTGTCCTGTAATGATGGAAGTAAAAACACATCGGCTGCATTATATATCTTCACCAACTTTTCCTGGTCGGAAACAAAGTTGAGGTTGTGGATTGTAAACGGCAGCTGTTTCGTAATATTCTCGTTTAACTTACCAAAAACCACCAATTCTATCTTCTGGCTCAGAGTAGGGAAGTTCTCTTTCACAATTGTCAGGGCTTCAATCAGATATCTAAATCCTTTTCTTACATCCAATAGGTTGGCAGCTCCAAAGAGCACCAGTTTTTTGTCGGTAGGAAGGTTCAGGCTGATGCGGCACTCGTTTTTATCCATCTGTCGGAAAACGCCGGTATCTATTGGATTAGGGATGCTGGTAACGTCGCGTCCCTGAAACAGGTTACTCTCGGCCGATAGTGATCTAAGCCATTTGCTGCATGCCACCACGCTCATATTTGCATTTGAGTATATTCGTTTTTTGCGGATGAATATCTGGTTGGAGAGGTCGTTTTTTGCCGGTTTCCGAAGAAATGGGCAGTAACCGCAGTGTTCGTTGTATTCGATGCAACTGCCGCTGTAGTGGCAGCCACCTGTAAACGGCCACATATCGTGGAGTGTCCACACAATCGGTTTTCCGAGTTTAAACAGCCTGTCGAGCGACTGAATGGACAAAAACCCCTGGTTTATCCAGTGCAGATGCAGTATGTCGGCCTCCTGAACCAATGGGTGGTTACTGATGTCGAAACCTGTTGAGGCCGGAGAGAATGCAAACCGTAGCGAAGGATCTTTTTCATCCTTCAGGAACATAACCCTCTCGGCAATAAAGTGGTAGTTGGTTTTGATGTTGTGAATCAGGCCGAGAGGGTTATGTTCCTGAAGGATGAAAAAGATCCTTCGCTACGGTTTGCATAACCCTCTCGGCAATAAAGTGGTAGTTGGTTTTGATGTTGTGAATCAGGCCGTTGCCTACGGCAAACGTGTGTTCGTCGTCGCTTTGCCTGGTGAGGGCAAGCAGCGATGAGTCAATTCCGTTGGCTCGCAATGCCCGGTGAATGCGCAGTGCTGCAATTGCAGCTCCGCCGCCGGTGTCTTGTTTGTTGATGTGGAGTACTTTCAATTTGGGTCAGTTTTATTGCTGTAAAATACAATGAATTATACAGATATGAAAATGACAGCGAAAAATTATTCTTTTATCTCTTCAAATTCCACATATTCACCACCGTAATTATCCTTCACTTTTTCTTTTCGTTTCTGATTTACCGTCACCTCACCGTCATTTGCGTTCCAGTTGTTGTTGCCGCCCTGCATGTTCTGATGCAGTTTGTCGAACATTTTTTTTATTACAAATGGCATTATCAGTCTGAGTAGTATCTTAATCAGATAATAAACTGCTGCGGCTATTATTATTATTCTTATTATTGACATATTGCTTTTATTTGATGATGCTTCAAAGAGTATGCCTTTCGGTTCTATTCCGGAATCAAATTGATAGTATTTCGGTAAGGTCGAGGAGCGACTTGCTTAGAGGCTTGCTGTTTTTCAGAGCCTGCCTCAGCGGGACATGAACAATGTCCTTATTCACCACGCCCACCATTATTCCGCTTTCACCATTAATTAGTGCCTTTACTGCCTCCATACCAAGCTGGCTTGCCAAAACTCTGTCGTAGGCCGAGGGTGAGCCGCCACGCTGGATGTGTCCGAGAATTGTAACTCTCACATCGTATTCCGGATGATCTTCGGCTACCTTATTGGCTATAGTCATTGTTCCGCCCATCTTTTCGCCTTCAGCCACGATTACTATTGAGCTTTTCTTTTTCGATTTTTGTCCGTGCGACAGGAAATCCTCCAGTTTTTGTATGTCGGTAGGTACTTCGGGTACTATAATGGCTTCTGCACCACTGGCAATTCCGCTGCGCAGGGCTATAAATCCGGCATCACGTCCCATCACCTCCACAAAGAACAGCCGGTTGTGGGCCGTTGCAGTATCCCTGATTTTGTCCACTGCATTAATTACGGTGTTCAGAGCTGTGTCGTATCCTATTGTTGAGTCGGTTCCTGCAAGGTCATTGTCTATGGTGCCTGGGATACCCACAACAGGGATATTGTGCTCCTGCGAAAGAATGCTTGCACCATGAAATGTGCCGTCGCCGCCAATAACCACTAAGGCATGAATACCGTTGTTTTGGAGATTTTTGAAAGCAGTAGCACGCCCCTCCTTTGTTGTAAACTCCTTGCTTCGGGCCGATTGTAATATGGTACCTCCGAGATGGATTATGTTGCTCACCGAAACGGAGGTCATATTTACCATGTCGTTGGTTATCAGGCCATGATAGCCCTGGTTGACACCCACTATTTCTATACCGTGGTATATGGCCGTGCGTACAACGGCTCTAATGGCTGCATTCATTCCGGGTGCATCGCCGCCCGATGTTAGAACTGCTATTTTTCTGATTTCAGACATTATTCTGTTGTTTATTAAGCTCTTCAATTCTTGCGGCCACTTCTTCCATCAGCCAGTGAGGAGTTGATGTTGCTCCGAAAATGCCCACCGTCTGAATCGATTCCGGAAACCAATCGTTGTTAATATCTTCAGGCGATGTAACAAAATGACTGTTAGGATTTAAGTTTTTACAGGTATCAAAAAGAACCTTTGAATTGGAGCTTTTTGTTCCTCCCACAAATATAATTAAATCGTGTTGAGGAGCAAATTCAACCAATTGACTTGCGCGCCCCGACACCTGGTTGCAGGTTGTATTGTGGTCTTTCACCATCCCGGGATCTGCTACTTTCGATTTAATAGTATCGATAATTGTCTTAAAGGTTTTAGGATCTTTGGTAGTCTGGGCAAAAATCTCTATCGGTCGGTTGAAATCTATCAAATCGATGTCGGCAAGTCCTTCAATAACTAAGCATTCCCAGTTTGTCTGTCCCTGAAGACCTGTTATTTCGGCATGACCCTTTTTGCCATATATAACAATTTGTCCGTTTTGTTTTTTTTGTTCAACCCACGCCTTCTTTATTCTCTGCTGAAGTTTTAGTACAACGGGGCAGGTGGCATCAATAAGATTAACCGATTGATCCTCCGTCTTTTGATATGATGATGGTGGCTCGCCGTGTGCTCTAAAGAGTATGGTCTCGTTTTGAAGGTTGTCCATATC
>JBDHYT010000133.1:0-7067 GCA_039811485.1 Marinilabiliaceae bacterium
TAAATCCCGGACTGGTAAGTCCTACCTGTGCGTTCATATTGGCACGATCCATATACACCTGACCGCCATTCTGGTGAATAACGTCGCACATCGCAATGATTCCCTCTTCAAACACACCGTGGGTTGACGGATAGGGAACCATCAGTGCCGCAAGGGTATCTTTATGCTGAACCGCCTTGACTTTAAGGTCTTCAACATCAATATTTCCACGCTCGTCGCAATTAACAAGCACTATATCCATGCCGGCCATCACTGCTGTGGCAGGGTTTGTACCGTGCGCACTGGTAGGTATAAGCACTGTGTTCCGGTGTTCCTCATTATTATGCTTATGATAGGCACGTATCACCATCATTCCGGCATATTCACCGGCGGCACCCGAGTTGGGTTGCAGGCTCATATCGGCAAATCCGGTAATAACCGACAAGTCGTGGCGCAGCTCCTGGAACATCTCATGGTATCCGGCAGCCTGATCTTTGGGAACAAAGGGGTGAATACCGCCAAACTGCAACCAGCTAAGCGGCAGCATCTCGGTAGCGGCATTTAGCTTCATAGTACACGACCCAAGCGGAATCATAGAGTGGGCAAGCGATATATCTCTGCGCTCCAGCATCTTGATATAACGCATCAGCTCAGTCTCGCTTCTGTATTTATTGAACACCTCCTGAACAAGGAACGGAGTGTTACGCTTCAAGATGCCTGAGTATTCACCTTCGGGCAACACATCAATGCGAGGAGCGTTTTTGGAAGCTGCTTTGGCAAACACCTCAAGGATAAGGTTTACATCATCAAGGTTGGTAGTTTCATCTATACTGATACCCACATCGCCATTGCTGAAGTAGCGGAAGTTCATCTCCCGCTCAAGCGACAATCTCTCAATATCCGACAGCTTCACCTCATCGGGAACAACAAAACGAAGAGTATCAAAATAATTAACATTCAACTGTTTGTAACCAAGTTTTGCAACTTCGGATGCAACCAGACCGGCGATTGAATGAATGCGGTTTGCAATCATTGACAAACCCTCTGAGCCATGATAAACGGCATAGAAAGATGCCATGGTGGCAAGAAGTGCCTGTGCGGTACAGATATTAGAAGTAGCTTTTTCGCGCTTGATATGCTGCTCTCGGGTTTGAAGAGCCATTCGCAGGGCGCGTTTACCGTTGGCATCCTTCGACACTCCTATGATACGCCCTGGCATAGAGCGTTTCATATCCTCTTTTGTTGCAAAGAATGCAGCATGAGGGCCGCCATATCCCATAGGGATACCAAAACGCTGCGAAGAACCCAGTACTATATCAGCACCCCACACTCCGGGAGCCTCAAGTACCACGAGGCTAAGCAAATCGGCAGCCACAGCCACGGTACACTCATTTTCATGTGCCTTTGCGGTAAGCTCTTTATAATCGCGCACCTCACCATTTGAGTCGGGATACTGAACCAGCACACCAAACACACTCTCATCAAAGGTAAAATTACCTAAATCGGCATAAACCACCTTAATATCAAGAGGTTCGGCACGTGTTTCGATAACAGCTTTGGTTTGTGGCCACACATTATTATCAACCACAAAAACATTGGCTCCCGCCTTAGCTTTTTTGCGCGGACGAGTACCGTACATCATTATCATTGCCTCGGCAGCTGCTGTAGCCTCATCAAGCAACGATGCATTGGCTATTGGCATTCCTGTAAGTTCGGTAATTACAGTCTGGAAATTAAGCAATGCCTCAAGACGCCCCTGCGACACCTCGGCCTGATAGGGAGTATAGGATGTGTACCATGCCGGATTCTCAAGCACATTACGAAGTATGGGAGCCGGAGTTATGGTATCGTAATAACCCATCCCGATATAGGTATTGAACACCTTATTTTTTGATGCAACATCAAGTATTTTTCTGAAATACTGACGCTCGGTCAACCCTTCGGGAAGAGGCATCTTATCTTTAAGCCTGATAGACGCAGGCACTGTCTGGTCGATAAGCTCATCAACAGAGCCAACCCTGAGTTTATCAAGCATCACCTTAACATCGCCCTCTCTGGGGCCGATATGACGGGAAACAAATTTTTCTGTAGCCATCTGAAATATTTTACGATTTTTGATATCAATTAAAAACCCTTAAAAATGCATAATTTCAATGAAACAGACAATGACTTTTGCTTTGTAATAATCAGAAATAAGGATTATTCTCACGCTCAAACCCGATGGTGGTTGCCGGCCCGTGACCGGGATAAACCTTTGTGTCATCGGGCAGTACAAGTAATTTTTTCTGAATAGAAGTTATCAGTGTACCGTAATCGCCGCCCTGCAGGTCGGTCCGTCCTATGCTTTGGCGGAAAAGCACATCACCTGCAATACAGAACCCGTCAGCCTCGGAATAATATACAATACTGCCCGGCGAGTGCCCCGGCACATGAAGAGCCTTCAGAGTACTATTACCGAAAGTAACCGTATCGCCATCTTCAATAAAAATATCTATTGGAGCCGGATCGTCATTCATAGTGATACCAAACATGTTGGCATAACTCTTTGTATTGGCAAGTACAGGCTCGTCTCCCTTATGTGAGACAGTAGGAATACCATACTGATTTTTTGCAAAACGACTTCCAAACACATGATCGAGATGAAGGTGTGTAAAGATGATTTTCACAGGCTTAAGACCTTTTTTATCAACAAATTCAACCAGTGCCTGATTCTCTTCATCACCCAGGCAGCCCGGATCAACAATAATACACTCTTTTGTATCATCACTCAAAATATAGGTATTCTCCTGAAAAGGACTGAATACCAACACATCAACATTTATCATATCATATAGTTTTTTTATTTACACCCTCAAGCATAGGCACAAAAGCACATGCCCCCATGTCGGTCTGTTCGAATTCTTCGTCAGATAATCGGACAATCTTAATCATCTTTTGTTTAACGTCGCCTACCGGAATAACCATAATACCACCCACAGCCAGCTGAAGCAACAGAGCCTCAGGCACAAAGGGTGCACCTGCTGTAACAATTATTTTATCGAATGGTGCCTCATCGGGCAATCCCTTATAACCATCGCCAAAATAGAACCTGATGTGGTATCCAAGCGATTCGAGAAACGGCTTTGTGGTACGGTAGAGTTCATACTGACGCTCAATGGTATAGAGCAACGCACCCATTTCGGCAAGCACTGCAGCCTGATATCCCGAGCCGGTTCCCACCTCAAGCACCTTGTCACCTTTGCGCACCTCAAGCAGTTGCGATTGATAAGCAACAGTATAGGGCTGCGAAATGGTCTGTCCGGCCGCTATGGGGAAAGCCATATCCTTATATGCAAAATTAACAAATCCACTCTCGAGAAACAGATGGCGCGGCACTTCTGCAACAGCCTGAAGCACAGCTTCATCAACAATCCCTTTCCCGTGCAGTTCGGCACACAGCCTAAGTCTCATGCCTTTATGTCGGTAAGTATCATTCACTTCGTTATATTTTTAATTCTCAAAAATACAAATTAACATGATGAAAGAACTATTACCTCAAAAGTAAAGCGACAAATATATTTCATCATCAGAAATAACAATAAAAATAGGCACTCTTCGTTAATCTGTTATGCAGTATCGATACAATAAATATAAGATCCAAATAGCAACAATATTACTGGCAACCGAGTTGTCGGCAATATTTCTATTGATAAGTCTATACCTTAACTACCATTTCCCCCAATCGTTACTGATGTCACTATCAATCATAGCTGTACTATTCCTTGCTGGCGACTATCAGAATCTTGAGACACGTCATTGGGGACAGGAGGCGGTTATGGTAGCATTCCGCATCCCGTTGGCCATTTTTCTATATTCGATTATCTGCGCCCAGAGCGACAAATACGATTTGACAGAACCCGAAATTAAAAGGGCATTTTTCATCATAATCGATACTATAATAGTAATTATTGCTACGCGAATTTGCTTCCACTACACACTCAAAGGCATGTTTGAAAAGGGAAGATTATATAGTAACAGGCTGGTACTGACATTTGGAGATGAGTTTTCGTCGGATATGTGGGAGTTAAACAACAAAGGTCAAAACAATCACAGCACGCACATCAATATTTCGAAAGCAGGCGAGGATAACATCAATCTCTTTTCAGAAATAACAGAAATGATACGCAAGCGCGACATCGACGAGGTAATTTGGGCTTCAGAAAGCTGCAACAAAGAGATTCCTCCTTTTATCCTGCATAGTGCCATTGAGATGGATATCCCGGTAAAACTCTTCCCTACCGATACTTTACTGATAATGGGATTTTCGTCGATATTAAATTCCAACAATCAGTTGCTGCTTCAATACAGCAAGAAGACAATGCGCCCATGGGAGGTGCTGGCCAAGCGGGTCACCGACATAACTCTCTCATTATTAGGACTAATAATCACCACACCATTTGCTCCTTTTATAATACTGGCAATTAAAACCACATCCCAAGGTCCCATCTTTTATCTGCAAGAGAGAGTAGGCAAAAACGGCAAACCATTCAACATCATCAAGTTCCGGACAATGTACATCGACGCTGAAAAGGAGGGGCCTGCATTATCGTCGAGTACCGATGGCCGCATTACCAAGGCAGGCCGGTATCTGCGCAAATGGAGAATTGACGAGCTTCCCCAGTTCTTCAACGTATTGGCCAACCAGATGTCGCTGATAGGACCGCGTCCCGAGCGACAATACTTCCTCGATATTCTGAAAAAAGATATTCCCCATATCACCAACTATCTCACTGTTAAGCCGGGCATTTCGTCGCTGGGCATGGTGAAATTCGGATATGCAGAAAACATTGAAGAGATGCGACGCCGTTTCAAATACGACCTCTTTTATATTCAAAACCAGTCATATACCCTCGACCTTAAGATAATAGTGCTAACCATCAAAACCATACTCTTGGGGTACGGCAAATAAGGAACTATGGACGATATCGCGATTTTAACAGAATCTTCTGTGCATCTGATGTTTCAAAAAGCTCTTTAAGCGTAATCGTCTCATCGTGTTTCATATACTCCTTAACTATCTGATAGGCATTATAAAGGATTGCTTTACCCGGCGAATCTTGACCGAAGAAAGAGGTAAAAGGTGCTTCGCCAATAAACTTTTGAACATCGAGCCTATTGGATCCATACAGATACTTGTTTTCAACCACATAACTCCACACTTGAGCCTCATTTTTGCGTGCCCACTTAAGCTGTCGGTCGGTAAAATCGAAAAGAAGGGTATCTTTCAGGTCAGGCATCATACTTTTGACGGCATAAAGCACCTTGCCCTGATATATCATCTGATGGAGCAAATTCTCACTCCCGCTTTCGTCGGGTTGCCAGGCATAAAGCATCGCCTTCATCACATCAGGCACAATCTTCTGAGGAACCATGCTTTTGCGCAGGTACTGGGGAATATCCAACCATTGGTAAAAGCGACACTGGGAACCAAGATATTTCTCGACACTAATACTCACAAATGCCGAATCGATGAACATAGACTGGTTAAAACCAGAGATATGCAGATATACATCGGGTACCGGAACTTCGGGGAAATAATATTTGTAATACCGAAAGGCATTATCCAAATCGCCCTTCAATCCGCCATAACCATCAATCATTGAATCGGTTGCCGCAACCACATCCTTATTGGCATCATAAGAGACAAATTTCATCAGGTTGGCAGCATAATCATCGGCAGAGGGCGAACCAACACGAATAACCTGCATACTATAAAGGTCGAGATACGAACCGTACTTACTCTTCAAAGCATCAATATTGGAGGATGAGCTATCACCATTTAAGGCAAACAAATCGGTATAAAACCTATTGAGCCTGACATCAACAGAGATATGCGAAACATTGGGATACTTTATGTCGCCACCACATCCGGTGAACAACAAAGCTATGAGACTGAAAAAACAGAACTTCCTGATAATCATTACAGAAAAAATTATTATAGTACGAAAATATAAAATAATTCAGGTATAACCATCAAATTGGATTCCCTTCAACGATAAAACAACCGAAAATACTATTTTTATTGTTCGCTGGATATAAAAGGGGTGACAAAAAGAATAAAACAAACTCATTTTTGTATGTTTGCACGATAAAATTATAATAAAGATTTCAAACATGAAAAAGACAATTTTCGCCATTTTTGCGTTACTCTCAGCCATAACAATAAATGGTCAATATTCAGAGACAAGATTAGGGTTCGACTTCTCGCCACAAATATCGTGGATGATGAGCGACGACAACTCAATATCGTCCAACGGCTTAATGGGTGGTTATAATTTTGGCCTTATAATAGATCGCTTTTTTGCTCCCAACTATGCATTCAATTCAGGAATAATGATAAACACCACCGGCGGAAAATGAGAGTATAAAAACGGCACTACGGCAGTGGTTGGCGGCGACCCTCAAATACTCCACAAGATGACCTACCGACTCAAATATGTAGATATACCCGTGGGTATCAAGCTGATGACCAACCAGGTGGAACGCAACAAATTCTATCTTCAGATGGGATTCTCAAACCAGTTTCTGATAAAGACCAACAATGGCAGCGGTAAAAACATCAGTGATGAAGTTCGGTTTTTCAACTTCGGATATCAGATAGGCGGCGGAATAGAGCATGCGCTGGGTGGCAACCTCTACCTGCGCACCGGACTGCTGTTTCATAGCACCCTCAACGACATCACAAGCAACAAATACTACGACGACAGGACAATAATGCGCAAGTTCGTCATCAACACATCATTGATGTTCTAACGCAAAACACAAAACCGAAGGATTATGAAGATAGCAATAGCACAGTTGAACTACCATGTGGGCAACATAGAAGCAAACACCGCAAAAATTGCCGAGGCAATAGCCAGAAGTTCAAAGAGCGGTGCCGATATTACCCTGTTTTCAGAACTTTCGGTTTGCGGATGGCCTCCTTTCGACATGCTCTACCGAAAGGAGTTTATTGACAACTGCATGAAAGCGGCCAACACAATTGCTGGACATTGTGGTCAGCATATCGCCTTCGTGGGTCTTCCCTGGAGAGCAGCCGGCAACGAAGA
>JBDHYT010000134.1:0-7054 GCA_039811485.1 Marinilabiliaceae bacterium
TTTTACTGATTAACAGAATCACCCCTCATCAGTTCGATAAAGCAATCCTCAATGGTTGCATCTATTCTCTCTATTCTGACATCACGATGATACTTCTGTTTAAGCTCACTCAGCAGTCTCGCAGCTTCAATATCGGCATCACTACCTTTAAACGTAACATGATGCACCCTGCCAAATGTATTACAGCTTCGCACAAAGGACATTCCTCTTAAATCACTAAGCAACAGAGACATATCAACTCCACTGACAGCAAACAAAGGCAGCGGGAATCTTTTTATTATATTCTGCGGAGTTTCAACCGACATAATCCGTCCGTTCTGTATAAGAGCAATACGTTCACACATCATGGCCTCATCCATATAAGGTGTGGAAACCATAATGGTTATCCCTTGAGCCTTAAGCCGTTTGAGCATCTCCCATAACTCCTTTCTCGACACAGCATCAACGCCTGTGGTAGGCTCATCAAGAAGCAATATTTCAGGCCGGTGAATCAATGCACAGCACAACGCAAGTTTCTGTTTCATTCCGCCCGACAGGTTACCCGCCTTCCTGTCCCTGAACGGCTCAATCTGAACGTATATATCACGTATCAGGTCGTAATTCTCTTCAACAGTGGTATTGAACACACTTGCAAAAAACCTCAGATTCTCTTCCACCGTAAGATCCTGATACAGTGAAAATTTACCAGGCATATATCCAAGAATTTTCCTGATAGCCTTATAGTCTTTCACGGTATCAAGCCCGTTTACCACAGCAGTGCCCGAGTCAGGAATCAGCAACGTTGTGAGAATCCGGAACAGAGTGGTCTTCCCTGCCCCATCGGGCCCGATAAGTCCGAACAGTTCACCCCTGCCCACCTCAAGCGACAGATTATCAACTGCTTTTACAGAGCCCTGATTGTAAGATTTGGAGATAAAATTTATTTTTATCATAAAGTTATATAATGGACAATTGACAATTGATAATTGACAATGATAAATACCTATAATTCAACAGTTAAGATTATCATTATTGTTTTTTATTAATATTAAACTTTACCGACTTAACTATACTTATGAGTAGTTTTATCAGTTCGACACACTCCGGATGGATGGAATTAAATTCATTATCAGTTAAATACCCTGTATCTCTCATAAGCAACAGCCAGTACTCAGTTTCATTTGCTTCTTTCAGGGCAATATTCATCTTGTGCAGAAAATCAGGTTTTGATTGGGCGTGTTCAGCTTCTTTAACCAAAGCACCTATCGCAGTTCCACTTCGTAAAAGCTGTTTTGAAATCACAAACTCTTTTTTATCCTGTGCCAGATACTTATATAACTTCACAGTCCTAATCGCAAACAAATAGGACTTATTTGAAATAACATTTTCCATATCCAATCTCTGATTACACTCAATAAAACATTAATCATCTCATTTTCACAATTAACCATCATCCATTGTCAACTGTCCATTGTCAATTAAACACGCTTTCTCCGTACATTCCCACTTTAAAGCGGCCATCGTTGGGAACTTTGATTTTGACGGCATAAACTTTATTGGCGCGTTCATCTTTGGTTTGAATGGTTTTTGGAGTGAATTCGGCTTTGTCGCTTATCCATGTTATGGTGCCGGTAGTTGTGTTATAGCCACCGTTTCCATCATCGGTCATTACTTTTGCACTATTGCCAATATTAACTTTATCGAGCTGGTTTCCTGACACATAAACACGAAGAATCAGTTCACTCAGGTCGGCAATTTTATAGAGTGGTTTGCCAACCGCCACCATTTCATGTGCCATCACGTATTTGCTGAGAACAGTGCCGCTGACTGGCGAAGCAAGCCTGCACTTATCAAGCTGATCGCGAAGCTGAAGCACCTGAATATCAAGGGCAGCAACATCGCTGTTAATGCCCCGGCTCTGGATTGTGAGCGACGATCGCAACGCATCTATCTGACGTTCAAGCACCTCAACCTCAGCATTCACATCATCCATCTGCTTGGGAGTGGCTGCACCACCCTTAAGCATGCCCTCTACTCTGCCCTGCTCTACACGGGCTGCTTCAAGCCGTTTTTGAAGTGCTGAAAGCTGAACCTTAATATCAGGCTGTCTCTCAAGAGCTGCATTTATCTGTGCCCGAACCTGTTTCAACTTCAGAAAGAGCTGAGTACTGTCAATATACCCTATGTATTGTCCCTCTTCAAGCCGGTCGCCCTCTTCGATATTGAATTCCTTAATAACACCGTTAGCCTCGGCGGATATTATTATCTCCTGAGCCTCAAAAGAGCCCGAAGCATCAAACGAGTGATTTGAATTACAGGAGATGAGTCCGAACAGAACTACTCCAATTATTATAAATGATTTTATTTTCATGATATTCATGTTTTTCAGTTACCCGATATTGTTTTAAGCCTGTAGAGTGCCATAAGCCGCTGAATGCGGTGAATATTAAGATTTTGCCTTGCCTGACTTTCGGCATTTACATACGACAGATAGTCGGACGGGGTGGTTGTTCCATATTCAAGACGGCTCTGTGCTGCAAGTTTCACATTATTGCGAAGCTCAATAATCTCATGATCGCCTGCTATAAGGGCATCAAACCCGGCTATATCCTCACGCTGCTGCACCATTGCCTGATTTACCTCAAACAGAAAAGTCTCTCGCTGCACATCTATCAAACTCTTATTAAGGGCATTAAGCTGCCTCTCCCTCTTATGGGTATAAAATCCGGATATATTCCACGAAAGACGAACACCGCCAATATAAAACAAGTCAAATTTATCTTCAAGCATATTCAGTCCCGGCTTTCCGTAACCACCCTGAACAAACAAATTAAGATTTGGCTTCACCACATAATCAATGGTCTTTCGCTGAATATCAGCAACATGACTCATTGACTCAAACACCTTAAGTTCCTGCCGGTTAACGGTACTAACAGGCATAACTTCCTGAGGTTCCGCAAGCTGCACAGAATCATCAAATGTGATTCCTGTAAAGAGTGACAGCATTTGAAGGTAACTTCTTCTTGCCGCCCGAAGTTCCAGTTGTGACTGATTTACTGTGAGCAACTCTGCCTTCAGCAAATCAGCGCTGCTTGAAAGAGCCACACCATTGGCCACTGCCGAGTTAACACGGTCGATACCTGCCGAGATATCGGATTTTATCAGTTCTGTCTGTTCTATTTTAACATCAATAATCATAATGCCGAAATACAACTGCTGAATTCTCTCCTCAACCTTATCCAGCTCAGCTTCAGCTTTCCTGAGCTCTGTTTGTGAGTTAGCATCAGCAAGTTCCTTTTTATGGCGGACAATGGTAAGCATATCGGTAACAGATTGTGACACATCACCATAAACACGATACTGATCCTTGCTCAGCTCAGGGATATTAACTCCCGGCAGTGATAACGGAAACCGTGTAACATCGGACTGATATGAGGCCTGAGCCCCCAGTACAACCCTTGGCAGCATACCTTTTTCAGCACTGGCAACGGAGTATTCACGCGATTTTTCTATAAGTTCCAGTTGCTTATACTGCGGATAGTTAACCTTCGCCATTTCAACACACTGATTAAGAGATATTTGCTGAGCAACAGAATTATTACCCAACCCAATAATCAGAAAAAACATCAATAATAATCTATTCATATCGAATAATTTTTGAAACGATCCAAAATAATCACACCGAAAGAAGACTCTTCATCCATAAGGCAATCAACGTCTTGCGTTCGAGCATAAAAGAGCGGTACCGCTCCATGTCATCGAAAATCACACTTCTTGCTACCGATGGGAAAATTGTCATTCCAAGCATGGTAACCAGAAAGTGAAGCGGATCGATACCAGGTTTAACTGCAACAATCTGCCTCATCAGCGAAGAGTCTTTAATTAATTGCTGCACATGATGCCGGTTCTTAAAACTATCAGGATCCGATTTAATCTCATTAAGCACAAACAGCGAAATATCGGGATTCTGAACCAGCAGTTCGGTATAATTTTCAGCTGCCTGCTCAATCTTCTCATCAAGCGAAAGGCAATCATTATTTACAACCTGAAAAATAATGCTGAAAAACTGATTTACCTTTTCAGCCATTATTATTGAAAACAGTTTCTCTTTACTGCGGTAATAATAATTGAGCAATGCCAGATTAATACCCGCCTCCTCGGCAATATCACGGGTGCGTGTCGCTGCATAACCCTTCTGAATAAACACCTTACGGGCTGCCTCGATTATTTTCTCCTCGGTGGTTTTATCTATCTCCTTTTTTGCCATAACTCCGGAATATTTTTGAATTACAAATGCAAAGCTATACTAATATTTTGATTTAAACAATACTTTTAATCAAATGATTAATCTTTGAGCTAAAAAAAGAGGATAACCACATAGTCATCCTCCATTCATCATTTAATATCAATAAAAAAAAACACTAATTATTCTCCAAGATATGTTTTCAGCAGTTTACTTCTGAAAGAGTGTTTTAGCCGTTTTATTGCTTTTTCCTTAATTTGACGAACGCGCTCTCTGGTGAGACTAAAATATTTACCAATCTCTTCGAGTGAGTAAGGAGGTTCACCGTTAAGACCATAATAAAGACGTATAATATCGGCTTCACGAGGCGATAAAGTATTGAGTGATCTCTCTATTTCACGTTTGAGCGACTCACCGATCAGGGTTGAGTCGGGGCTATCCTCCTCATCAGATAGTATCACATCGTATAGCGTATTGTCTTCGTCCTTCTTCAGTGGTGCATCCATTGACACAGGCCGGCTTGAGACCTTCAGGGCTTCGCGCACCTCTTTGGGTGCAATCTCTAGTATTTCAGCTATTTCATCGGCAGTTGGTTCGCGGTGGAAGTCCTGCTCAAGACGGGCAAAAGTATTGTTTACCTTGTTGATAGACCCTATTTTATTGAGAGGCAGGCGCACGATGCGAGCCTGCTCGGCCAACGCCTGCAGAATGGATTGACGAATCCACCATACTGCATAGGAGATAAATTTAAAGCCACGGGTTTCGTCAAACCGCTGTGCTGCTTTAATAAGTCCAAGATTTCCTTCATTAATAAGATCAGGCAAACTAAGTCCTTGATTTTGATACTGTTTGGCAACCGAAACCACAAACCTCAAGTTAGCATTTATGAGCAGTTCAAGAGCTTTCTCATCGCCATTTTTGATTTTTTTTGCCAACAGAACCTCTTCTTCGCCCGACAATAGCCGCACTTTACCTATCTCGTGCAGATACTTGTCCAATGAAGGAGTCTCACGGTTTGTAACCTGTCTGCTAATTTTCAACTGTCTCATATTCAACTCACCACGGTTAAGGTTATACAATATATAAAAAGACACTTATTTTAATTCTTAAGAAGATGCCACAACTTAATTTTAGGCATAAAAAAATAACATATATCGTCAATAATTAACCTGAATATAAAATAAAACTATATTCTTTCAAAAATGTTTTGACATATCCAGCATATTTTTTTACTTTTGCACTGTTCTTCAACAATAAAGACTTCTGAAGGACTTCTTGAACTGATTTCGAACAATTCATTTTCTATATTTTTCAGCTACAAGTTTTAATTATTTATATGTACGACATTTTAGAGCTTAACGAAAAGCTTCTTCCCGAACTCCGACAGATAGCAAAGGATTTGAATATCAAGCGGGTAGAATCTTACAAAAAGCAGGAATTAATTTACGCCATCTTAGATGAGCAGGCCATTCACTCGACTAAACCAGGGAAAAAACCTGAAAAAGTTGAACAATCTGATGAAAACAACCCACAAGGCCGCAAGAGAGGCAGGCCCAAACGCACAGATTCAAGATCCGACAATAAGCCGGTGGCAGCAATACCTCAAAAAACAGAGTCATACACTCCGGGTGCAATAGTAAAAGACACATCGGCGGCACTGTTAGACTCCGACGATGATGAGGATATCGAAACGATGCCTGTTGAGGATGCCGATATGGAATCAGCAAACGAAACAATACCAACAGAATCGGCAATTCCACAAGCCTCCACAACGACAGAAGTGATTCAGCCAGCAGAGTCTGCAACCAAACATGAGCGTTTTCCACGTCCAAGACTTCAGGGCGATCGCGAGCCACGTAAAGTATGGCAGGATAAAACCAACAAACCCGAAGAGTCTGAAGCCAAACCGACCGAAGCCACACCAACCTATTCATTATCAAAAAGTAGCGAACAGCAAGAAAGAGCTATTGCTCAGGCAGATATTAGGCAGGATCAGCTATCAATTGAAAGGCAGGAGGCTCCACGCCAACTACAAAAGCAAGATAACCAGCGCGATAACCGTTTTCAGCGTCAACAGGAAAGAGAGAAAGCCTACGAATTTGAAGGAATTATAACTGCAAGTGGCGTACTTGAAATTATGTCGGATGGTTACGGCTTTTTGCGCTCATCGGACTATAACTATTTAAACTCACCCGACGATATATACGTTTCGCAATCGCAGATAAAGCTTTTTGGTCTTAGGACCGGCGACACCGTTCTTGGTGCCATCCGTCCGCCCAAGGAGGGCGAGAAGTATTTCCCTCTGATAAAGGTAGAGCAGATTAATGGCAGATCCCCCGAGGTGGTTCGCGACAGAGTTTCGTTCGACCATTTAACCCCCATATTCCCTAACGAGCGTTTCCGCCTCTCGGTGGGTCGAAAAGCCAATCTGTCAACCCGGGTTGTCGATCTTTTTGCACCAATCGGAAAGGGCCAGCGCGGATTGATAGTTGCACAGCCCAAAACAGGTAAAACAGTATTGCTCAAAGACATAGCCAATGCCATAGCATCAAACCATCCTGAAGTTTACATGATAATACTTCTTATCGACGAGCGTCCGGAGGAGGTTACCGATATGGCGCGCAGCGTAAATGCCGAGGTGGTATCGTCAACCTTTGATGAGCCGGCCGAGAAACACGTAAAAATTGCCAATATTGTACTCGAAAAAGCAAAACGAATGGTAGAGTGCGGTCACGATGTGGTAATTCTGCTCGACTCAATTACCCGCCTGGCACGTGCCTACAACACTGTTTCGCCGGCCTCGGGCAAGGTTCTTTCGGGTGGTGTGGATGC
>JBDHYT010000135.1:0-7051 GCA_039811485.1 Marinilabiliaceae bacterium
ATTAGCTTCGTGGTTCATATATTTTCAGATTTTGTACATACTATTTGTCCCTTAAACTTAAGATTCACACTCTTGTAGCAGTTCCACTCCTGAGGCTCCCAACCATGTTTGTAAAGAGCCTTCAGCCGGTCGAACTTATCCTCCATATCCTCTATACCGCCAAATATAATAAGGTGGTTTCCCACGCGGGGCACCATCACGTACTCATTTTTTGCCGTAACGTGGATCTGTTCTATCTGGGAATTCCAGAATTTTGAATCGTTTACAAATTTGGTAAGAGCAATAAGAGCCGAATCGCTGGCAGCATCTTCCACATGGCCGCTTGCAACCAATACGTGGGCCGACCGGCTTTGATATACCGGTATGCGGTAGCCCTTCTCGTCGATATAGAATGAACTGCCGCCTGTAAATACCCTCAAGAGAGGATTTCGCTGTTTCACACTCACATACACCACACCACCCGGAGTGGAGTAAACCTCGCATCTTTCAATCACGGCATGCTTCTCAACCTGAATCTCCATCTCATGACGGTTGATATCGGAAAGGAGCTCTCCCTTTAACTTTGGAAACGATTTGGCAACTAAATTCATGAGAGCTTTGTCGGAGATAAGGGAGTTATCACCGTCAGAAGATATCTTTGGTTTGATTTCGGTACACATCTGATTGCTCTTTTCACTACTGATAAATGCCATTACCACAGGGAAGTACAAAACAAAGCAGACCAACTGTAATATTCTGATAAACTTCTTCATGGCTTTCGGGTTACACGATAAAAATAACTATTTTATATACTCAATGTTAAATAATCTACATTTTTTTTCAACAATTTGCCCAACTTCACAAATCAGGAGATAAAATTCATCAATTTATCTTCAAGAACGGACACCAGCAGGTCGATATTTCCTGCGCCCATGGTCACCAACACATCCAACGGCTGCCCAATAACGGCATCATACACCTCATCGGCAGTTACCACGGCAGCATTAGTACTCTTCATCAGCTTAAGCAACATCTGGCTCGACACGCCCTCTATCGGTTCTTCGCGTGCCGGATAGATGTCGAGCAGCAACACCCTGTCGGCCAGGTCGAGAGCAGCGGCAAAGTCCTCGGCAAAGTCACGTGTACGGGTAAAGAGGTGTGGCTGGAAGACAACCGTCAACCTCCTGCCCTCGTATGTTTTGCGCAACGACTCAATCATTGCCTTTATCTCGGCCGGATGATGGGCGTAATCGTCAATAAAGCAAAAGTGGGGCTGCCTTATGCGAAACTGGAATCTTCGCCTGTTTCCCTTATAGGTAGCCAGTGCCTCTTTCACATCATCGGCTTCAACCCCTGCCAGCAGAGCCAAAGCCGAAGCACCAACAGCATTTTCCACATTGTGCATTCCGGGAATTCCCAACACTGCATCCTTTACAACACCAAAAGGAGTAACAATATCGAACTTATACAGGTCGTCAATCAGCTTGATATTACGGGCACTGAAATCGGCCTTTTTATCGTTCACACCATAGGTGAAAAGTTCCACATCCTCATCAATATCCTCCTCTTGGAGTTCGAGTCCGCTCTTGACCACCAGAGCGCCACCGGGTTTCACACGCTGGGCAAACAAGTTGAATGCCTCCTCCACCTGACTGCTGTCGCCATAAATATCGAGATGGTCGGCATCCATGGAGGTTATCAGCGCAAGATGCGGCGTAAGGTGCAGAAACGACCTGTCGAACTCATCGGCCTCAACCACCACAAAAGGCGACTGCACATTACTCCAATAGTTGGTATCGTAATTGGCGGTTATGCCACCAAGGAATGCAGAACATCCCACCTCCGACGACCTCAGAATATGTGCAACAAGCCCCGATGTGGTTGTTTTGCCATGTGTGCCGGCTACACAAATCCCGTCGTACTGGCGGGTGATAAGTCCGAGAACCTGGGCACGCTTCATAAGCGTAAAACCCTCGTTGAAAAAATATTTATAACAGGCATTCTCATCCGACACTGCCGGAGTATAGATTACCAAAGTATCTTTTTTGTTTCTGAATTCACTGCCAATAAGCGTGTTATCATCAACATATATCATCTTTATGCCTTCGTCTTCGAGCCTGGAGGTAAGTGCCGTTGAAGTACGGTCGTAACCACCCACACACATACCTTGAGTCACAAAATAGCGAGCCAGCGCACTCATGCCAATGCCTCCGGCACCAATCAGAAAAACGCTCTTTATCTCTTTAAAATTTTTCATGCCTTGCGGGTTAGTTTTAGTACCTCATTTGCAATATCGAAGGCAGCAGCCGGTCGTGCAAAGCCTGCAATCCGTTGCGACAGTTCGCTTAGCTTTTCACTGTCGGCCAGCAGTTTCTGCGCCACAGCTATAAGAGTATCAGTATCACTGTCGGCCACAATCATTGCAGCTCCCTTATCAACCAAAGCCATTGCATTTTTTGTTTGATGATCCTCGCTAACATTAGGAGAGGGCACAAATATAGCAGGCTTTTCAAGAACCGCCAACTCCGAAATACTACCTGCTCCTGCACGTGATATCACCACATCGGCCAAGGAGTAGGCATAATCCATTCGCGAAATGAAATCAAACACCTTCACATTGTGCACGCCTGCAGCATCGGCCTTCTGCTTCATCTCGTCGAAGTAAAGTTTGCCGGTTTGCCATATCAGCTGCACATCGGGGCTGATATTTTTAAGAGCTGCGCCAATTCCATTATTGATGGATCTGGCACCAAGGCTTCCTCCAATGACAAGAATAACGGGCAGTGAAGCATCCAAGCCAAAGAAGGCGGCAGCCTCATCTTTACTTGTTGCCTTAAGGATACCCGGACGCACCGGATTGCCTGTCACCACAATCTTTGAGGCAGGAAAGAAACGCTCCATGCCATCGTAGGCCACACATATCTTATCAACCTTACCCGACAGAATGCGGTTAGTGACACCGGGAAATGAGTTCTGCTCCTGGATAAGTGACGGAATCCCCATTCCGGAGGCGATACGCAAAACCGGCCCACTGGCATAACCTCCCACACCCACCACAACATCGGGTTTGAAACGGCTGATAATGCGGCGCGCCTTTAACATACTCACTATCAACTTATAAAAAAAGGTAATATTCTTAAATGTGAACCTGCGCTGAAATCCGGCAACCGGCAGCCCTTCAATCACATAGCCGGCAGCTGGTACTTTCTCCATCTCCATCTTCCCCCGGGCACCTACAAAAAGAATATCGGCATCGGGCACAGCTGCCTTCACTGCATCGGCAATCGCAATAGCCGGGAAAATATGACCTCCCGTGCCGCCTC
Organism: Marinilabiliaceae bacterium; assembly: GCA_039811485.1. Taxonomy (GTDB): domain Bacteria; phylum Bacteroidota; class Bacteroidia; order Bacteroidales; family Marinilabiliaceae; genus JAGPIS01. The sequence continues at coordinate 3,303 of JBDHYT010000135.1, forward strand.
CGCTAATAACTACTTTTACTGCCATACATCATTTTTTAATCGTTTCAACATCATCTCACACTGTCTCCTCCACCTCAGAAGCATTAAGTTCCTCCTGCTCCTGATTGAAGCGGCTCACACTCAGAATAGCTCCAATTGCCATGCCCGTAAACAGGTTGGAAGTTCCACCCATACTCACCAAAGGCAACGTCTGACCGGTGACAGGCAAAATGCCCACACACACACCCATATTTATAAACGCCTGAAACACAAGTAACAACACCAAGCCAAGCACTAGAAAAATATGGAATGGCCGTTCACTCTTTCGGGCTATATTAATGGCACGCGCCATCAGGATAACATAAGCCATAACAATAATAAAACCACCCCACAAGCCATACTCCTCGAGGATGATGGCAAATATAAAGTCGCTGAAGGCCATGGGAAGGAAGTTGCGATAATAACTGTTGCCTGGTCCTTTGCCACCAATACCACCTGTAGCAATTGCCTTTTGAGCCTGGATAAGCTGGAAGTCGCCTTCGCTCACCTTCTTTTCGTCGCTGAAAAAACGCTCGATACGGTTGTTCCAGGTAACAAGCCTCTTCAACATCGGAACATGTGGAGCCAAAACAGGAGCAGTGAGCAGCATTATAGTCAACAGACCCACACCTACCAAAGCCGCTAGCGAAAGATAACGTAGCGGCACCCTGCCAATAAACATAAGTATCATACAAGTACCAGCCGTAAGCAGGAATGTTGACAGATTGTCCTTAAAAATCAATCCACACACCAGAAGCATACCTATCATAATAGGCTTAAAAGCCTTTCGGGCATCCGGCTCATGCTGATGAAGTGCAAGATGACGGGCAACAAACACAATAAGAGCAATTTTTGCAAACTCGGATGGTTGAAAGCTAAAAAAACCAAGATTAAGCCATCGCGAAGCACCATTGGTGGAACTACCCACCACCTGCACTGCAGCAAGACTCAATATACTTATTGCCATCAGCGCATTGGCCAACCCCGATATATAGCGCGGAGGAACACGATGCACAAAAACCATGCTACCAAGCCCCAGCAAGAGCATGGCAATATGCTTCAGAACAAAATATACAGTATTACCGTCGCGCTTGGCGTAGGCCAAAGAGCCGGTAGATGTATAGACAGCCACCACCGACACCAACATCAAACCCACGACGACTAACCATATTATCTGGTCGCCTTTAAAATGCTTCTTTATGTTTTCGGTTATCACGGCTTCAACTTTTCAACATATAATTTAAACTCTCTACCTCTATGTTCGTAATTTTCAAACAAATCGAAACTGGCACAACAAGGCGACAACAAAACCACATCGCCAGCCGATGCACTTTCTGATGCAGCATTCACAGCGTCAGCCATCGAATGGGTCTGTACAATGCGTGGCACTATATCGCCAAACGACTTCACCAGTTTTTCATTATCCAAACCCATACAAATCAGCACCTTCACCTTTTCGCGCACCACATCGTAAAGCTCCGAATAATCATTACCCTTATCAGTTCCTCCGGCAATCCACACCACCGGATGCGTCATGCTATCGAGTGCATACCAGGCTGAGTTGACATTGGTTGCCTTTGAATCGTTGACATACTCCACTCCGTCAATCTCGGCCACCGGTTCGAGCCGGTGCTCCACACCTTTGAAGCTAAGCAGGCCATCTGTTATAAGCCGGCTCTCAACACCTGCCATCATAGCCGCCAGTGACGCTGCCATGGCATTATACGTGTTGTGACGTCCCTTTATTGGAAGAGCGGCAACATCCATAGTTACCGTCTGCGGGCCGGCTACACAGTGTAGCACACCGTTTTTGAGCCATGCTCCGGCAGTAAGCTGACGCGATATGGAAAAAGGCAGCATCATGGCCGAAGTATTGCGCCACACAAGTTCGCGCGCAGTCACCGGGTCGTCGCTACAATAGATAAAGCAATCGTCGGAATCCTGATTCTGAAGAATGCGGAATTTCGAATTTATATAGTTATCGAACTTATACTCATATCTATCCAAATGATCGGGAGTAATATTGGTAAGCACTGCCACATCGGCCTTGAAGTTATACATCCCGTCAAGCTGAAAGCTGCTAAGCTCGATTACGTACCAATCGGGCTGTGTGCCGCCGGCGATACGGCGTGCCATGCTTATGCCAACGTTTCCCGCAAGTTCGGCATCAACGCCTGCGTTCTTCAGTATATGGTGTATCAGCAGTGTGGTGGTTGTCTTACCATTGCTGCCGGTGATACATATTTTTTTTGATGACGTGTAACGTGCCGCAAACTCAATTTCGGAAACCACCGGGATATTGCGACGCCGGAATTCCACCACCAGAGGGGTATTATCCGGAATGCCGGGGCTCTTAACAACCTCATCGGCATCGAGAAGCAGTTCCATGGTGTGCCTTCCCTCTTCAAAAGAAATTCCTGCAGTGCCAAGCTCATCCCTGTATCTATCCTTCAGCGCACCCTTATCGGACAGAAATACCTCCCATCCTTTAAGTTTGGCCAACAGGGCTGTACCCACACCACTTTCGCCACCTCCGAGCACAACAAGTTTTTTCATAACTACCTCACTTTAAGAGTTACGATAGTGATTACCGCCAGGATTATACCTATAATCCAAAAACGGGTAACTATCTTTGGTTCCACATATCCTTTTTTCTGATAGTGATGGTGAAGCGGAGCCATCAGAAACACCCGCCGACCCTCACCATATTTACGTTTAGTATATTTAAAATAGCTCACCTGAATCATCACCGACAGGTTTTCGACCAGGAAGATACCGCACAAAATAGGTATCAACAGCTCTATGCGGATAAGAATTGCAAATACAGCAATCAATCCACCCAGAGTAAGACTGCCGGTGTCGCCCATAAACACCTGGGCCGGATATGAGTTATACCACAAGAAGCCCACAGTAGCACCAATAAAGGCAGCAATAAACACCACAAGCTCCTCGGAATGAGGTATATACATTATATTCAGATACTGGGCATAACCATGGTGGCTCGATACGTATGCAAATATTCCCAGTGCCACCCCTATTATTGCCGAGGTACCCGTAGCTAAGCCATCGAGTCCATCGGTGATATTTGCACCGTTGGATACCGCTGTGATAATGAAAATAACGACTAACGCAAATACTAACCAGCCCCATTCTGCTGCACTATCGCCAAGGAAACTCACTAAAGAGGAATAGTCGAATTTATTGTTTTTGAAAAACGGAACCGATGTTATTGGTGCTTTCACATCGCGCGATATGGGCTGCTCAATCATCTCGCCGGTGAAATCGCTGGTGACAACCACCTGGCCGGGCAGTTTCTCGCGCACCACCACATCGTCGCTCAGATAGAGTGTGGTGGCCACAATAATTCCCAATCCCACCTGGCCAATAATCTTAAACCGGCCGGCTAGTCCCTCTTTGTCTTTTTTGAATACTTTGATGTAATCATCAAGGAATCCGATAATTCCAAGCCACACGGTGGCTATCAGCATAAGAATTATATATATGTTTTCGAGTTTGGCCAACAGAATCACCGGCAGCAGGATGGATGCAATAATAATGATACCGCCCATTGTAGGAGTTCCTTTTTTCTGAAGCTGGCCTTCGAGACCCAGGTCGCGCACCAGCTCACCAATCTGCTGTTTTTGAAGCTTGCGGATTATCACCTTGCCAAAGATGGTGGCAAAGAGCAACGACACAATAATGGCCATCCCTGCACGGAACGATATATACTG
>JBDHYT010000136.1:0-7023 GCA_039811485.1 Marinilabiliaceae bacterium
CAAATAACAGAATTTTGTTCAGTTTCCTTTTCATTTATATGTTTGAATTAATTGTTTTACTACTCTGTTAATCAATATTTTCTATTGATATATAATCCAATGTCGGAAGCTGGTTTTCTGCATCATAAATCAGAATAGTGTTGTATCCTTCATTAAATGAAGCCTCCCATTGGTTTTCTGATGTGCGCTTGCACTTTTGGCCATTCACCTCAAGGAGTGCTGTATCTGCAATGTTGTTGTCTGAAGCAGCAATGATGTTGACTGATTTGTTTTTTTCTGATAGAACATAACGGAAGTTTATGGAGTTGCCGGCATCACCACCAAGACCTTTCACGCCGTAATTTCCTGAAAAGTCATTAACAGCAACGAATTGTGGTCCATCTTTTCTGCCCAGATTATTGATGAATCCGTACTCTGCCTCATATCTTGATGGGATAATAATATCACTGGCAACTGCTCTAAGTGCCCTGACTCCGTGAGCAGGTACTTCAACCGTCATTTTATTGTCTGTCACCTGTTTTTCCTGATGTTCCCACAGGTCGCGAACCGATTTTACATCTTTGAGCCCGGCTTCAGCAAAGTCGATTGTTACTGTTACCGGGGTTTCACTGCGGTTAAGAAGTGTAACTGCTCTTTCACGGCCATTACGTTGTACCAGATGTTTTACCCACATCTCGACACCATTGATACGTGCAACTATTTCGGCCTGCAAGCCTGCCGGATCCTGGTTAAGTGCTATTATCTCTTTGTTTGTAAGTATCATGCGGGTCTCTTCGCTCATCTGTGCCAGGTCGTTGCCGGCCAGAAGAGGTGATGCCATCATACACCACATTGTGAAGTGTGCTTTATCCTCATCGGCAGTCATGCCGCGCCCTACCTGTAGCATGTCCATGTCGTTGAAATGACCCGGTGAAGCGTAAGGCGCAAGGAACATATTTTTGTCGATGATATGGCAAATAGAACCAAATGAGGCATTTATATCGCCCGAAATACGCCATGAGTCTGCTATTGCGCAAGCCCATGTGCCCGGGAATTGCCAGCGGCAGATGTTGAAAACCACATCTTTCCGTGTCTCTTTAACCTGATGAATCAGAGAACTGTAAACACTCTCTTCGTCAAGCTTCTGCTGTTGGCCGCCACACCAGTCAATTTTTATGAAGTCGTAACCCCACTCGTTAAAAAACATTGGGAAGTCGATATGCTCGTGCCCAAAAACACCTACTCCAATACCGTTTTTGTCTGCATCCCAAATCGAGCCGCAGGTGTTTTCGCCGGCATCGGTGTAGATTCCTGCTTTGAGTCCCTTGGCGTGGATGTGGTCGGCAAGGCTCTTCATGCCGTTGGGGAATTTAACATCATCGTAAAGCAATCGGCTCTTTTCGTCACGGCCAAGGAAATAACCGTCGTCGATATTTATAAAGCTGTAGCCGGCTTCGGCCATTCCACTGCGAACCATGGCGTCGGCCTGATTTCTGATAATAGAGTCGTTGATGTGAATGCGGTAGTTGTTCCAGCTGCTCCACCCCATAATAGGAGTTACAGCACCTTGGGTGGAAACCTTAATCTCTTTGAGAGTTACGCCACACGCCGTTGCTACCAATGCTAAAAATAAAGAAAACCTAAAAAACATACACAATTATATTGATGGTTATACTATTGATGCTCTGTTGTATAAATCAAATACTGATTTCTTTGGCCTCAATGAATTCTGGGTAGGAATATGGAGTGTTAAAGATAATATATAATTGTGATTTTTTTAAATAAAAAAAAGGGACTTAGCCGTTGCTAACTCCCTTTCTCTAACCTAACCCAAATCTATGAAAAAATCTAATAAGTATATTTCAATATTTGTGCCAAAAATTATGTCTTTAAGGAAACTTGCTGAAAAAATTTTCAAAAAAAACAACCCGCAGTTTTTACTGTAGGTTATTGATAGTTTCAAAAGTATTGTTTGTTCTAAATGTCCTTCATCGATAGTTGAATACGTTTGCGTACCTCATCAACTTCAACAACTTTAACTGTAACATGCTGATGTAGTTTTACTACCTGGTTAGGGTCGCTCACAAACTTGTTTGCAAGCTGGCTGATATGTACAAGACCGTCCTGTTTTACTCCTACATCAACTAAAGCACCGAAATTAGTAATGTTGGTGACTATGCCCGGCAGTATCATGCCTGGTTTAAGGTGGCCAATAGATGTTACACCTGGTGCAAATTCAAATACTTTTATCTGTTGGCGCGGATCGCGGCCTGGTTTCTCCAGCTCTTTCATTATGTCGTTCAGGGTTGGCAAACCAATTTTATCGGTAACATACCTGTCTAAAGTCACTTTTGCTCTGAACTCTTTGTTTTTGATGAGGTCGGCCACACTGCATCCTGCATCCTTTGCCATCTTTTCGACAACTGTATATGCTTCGGGGTGAACTGCCGAATTGTCGAGCGGATTCTCCGCATCGGGGATACGCATAAAACCGGCACACTGCTCGAATGCCTTTGCACCAAGGCGTGGCACCTTTTTAAACTCATTCCTCGATTTGAAAGGGCCGTTTTCGGTGCGGTGATCCACGATATTCTGTGCCAGTTGCGGACCCAGACCTGATACATAGGTGAGCAGATGCTTGCTTGCTGTATTAACGTTTACCCCAACCTGGTTTACACAGCTCTCTACCACGGTGTCGAGCGATGCTTTTAGTTGCGTCTGGTCAACATCATGCTGGTACTGACCCACTCCAATCGATTTGGGATCAATTTTAACCAGCTCTGCCAGCGGATCCATCAGTCTGCGACCTATTGAAACTGCACCACGTACTGTAACATCATACTCAGGAAACTCGTCGCGGGCAATTTTTGATGCCGAATAAATCGAGGCACCGTCCTCACTTACTACAAAGACCTGTAAATCACGATTAAAGCGGATGCTGCGGATAAAACTTTCAGTTTCGCGCGAAGCTGTTCCGTTTCCGATTGCAATCGCCTCTATTTTGTATGCATCAACCAGTGAATCAACTTTTTTCATTGCCTTGCCTGTCTCACTCTGTGGCGGGTGAGGATATATGGTTTCGTTGTGAAGCAGATTACCCTGAGCATCAAGGCAAACCAGTTTACAACCTGTGCGGAATCCGGGATCGAGGGCAAGAACACGTTTCTCACCAAGTGGCGATGACAGAAGAAGTTGCTTAAGGTTTTCGGCAAAAACCTTGATTGCTTCGGTATCTGCGCTCTCCTTTGAATTCTGGCTGAACTCGGTCTCAATGCCGGGCATCAGAAGTCGTTTGTATGAGTCGTTAACTGCCAGGCGCACCTGTTCTGAAGCACTTGTGTTTCCTTTTACAAACAGTCTGTCAAGACGATCGATTGCACTGTCACTCTCGGGAGTGATTTCAACCTTAAGAAATCCCTCTTTTTCTCCCCGACGCATTGCCAGAAGCCGGTGCGAAGGGCATTTTCGGAGAGGTTCTGTCCAGTCGAAATAGTCTTTGTACTTTACGCCTTCGGTCTCTTTGCCTTTAACAACTTTTGATATTATTAGAGCCTCGCGGCTGAATGAGTTTCTTACAATGTCGCGTGCTATGCTGTTTTCGCTAACCCACTCGGCAATTATGTCGCGTGCTCCCTGAAGTGCATCTTCAACAGTAGGCACTTCATCGGTTATATAGGCTTCCGATTTTAATTCCACATTTTGTTCGTGCTGCTTCATCAGAAGTGTAGCCAGTGGTTCAAGGCCGCGTTCCTTTGCCTTTACGGCACGGGTCTTGCGTTTTGGCTTATATGGCAGGTAGATATCCTCAAGCTCGGTTGCATTCCACGAATCATCTATCTTTTTCTTCAGTTCGCCGGTCATCGCGCCCTGCTCTTCAATAGTCTTGATGATGGTCTCTTTGCGTTTTTCAATCTCCTGCAGCTTTTCGTAACGCTCTTTAATAGAACCCACAGCCACCTCATCCAGACTGCCGGTCATCTCCTTGCGGTATCGGCTTATGAAAGGTATTGTTGCTCCTTCGTCGAGCAATGTGATTGTATTGTTGATGCTCTGAGCCGAGAGTTTGAGCTCATCGGAAATAAGCTTTGAAAATATGGGATTCATAAATGAAATTTTAAAGGATAACAAAGATACACTGTTTTTCGAATCATGGCGAGAAAAGATCCCGCAGATTTTGTGGTTTCCCGCAGATTTCGCAGATTGACGCAGATGGTTAAGTTGTGGTTTCCCGCGGATTTCGCAGATTGACGCAGATGGTTAAGTTGTTGTTTCCCGCGGATTTTCGCAGATGGACGCAGATGGTTAAGTTGTTGTTTCCCGCGGATTTCGCAGATTGACGCAGATGGTTAAGTTGTTGTTTCCCGCGGATTTAATAGTTTATTTCCTCCGGAATTTATTCAATAGTATTTTCTCGCTGATTACGCAAATGGGCGCAGATTTGGTAATAATAAGTTTAAGGTTATAAGTTATTTACTTTTCGGAAGATGAATTTTTCTATCTCATTTGTGTTGAAATTTACTAATATTCCGAGTTTTAATCCTGAAATTTTTAAATAGGTTAATAGTTGTTTGTGATGGACTTCGGTTAATTTTTCAACTGATTTGATTTCTATAATTACTTTGTTTTCAATCAATAAATCAATTCTGTAGCCTGCATCTAACTCTATATTATCGTACACCAAAGGTAGTGATACTTGTGATTTTACCATCAACCCTTGTTTTTCGATTTCATATTTCAATACAGCTTCATAGGATGATTCTAACAATCCTGGTCCAAGGGCATTATATATTTTGAAAATAACACCTCTGAGTGTATATGAAATATCATTTTCTGTCATTTTAATAAATTTAAACTGAAAACGTAATTTAGTGAAAAGATAAGTGAATATCAATGATTTAAAACGATGTTTTATTTTTTATTTTTGCGCAAATCTGCGCTATCTGCGGGAACTTTTTTATCAACCTATTTCTGCGATAATCTGCGTTATCTGCGGGAGATTTTATTAATTTGAGCTATCCGCAGGAACTTTTCCCATTTTTATGTCTTGCCATCGACGCAAAGACGCCAAGGGTACACAGTACAGCAAACAGCAGGAATGAAGTATGCATGCTTCCAACAAATTCCACCGGTTTGTCGGGAATATTTGTTGATGCTCCCAGATATATCTGAAGTATCATTGTTGCAATGCCCATGCTCAGCATCTGGCCGGTGAGCCTCATTGTGCTTACTGTTGCCGATGCTATGCCCAGCTGGCTTTTATCAACCGAACTCATTATTGCATTTGTGTTTGGCGATGAGAATATTCCGAATCCTATTCCCAGGACTGCAAGTGATGCAATCATATAACTGTTGGGTGTGGATGCATCAATGCCGTACATCATAAGCAGTCCGAGCACAATGACCGACATGCCTACCGATGCAATCATACCTGCATTATACCGGTCGGATAATCTTCCTGAAACCGATGCAAACATGGTCATAAATATTGGTTGAGTTATCAGCAGAAGCCCGGCATCCCGTGGTGATAATCCTTTAATATATTGCAGGTAAAGACTTAGCAGAAAGCTTATTGCAAAAGTTGCAGCGTAGTTGATTAGGGCTGCAAGATTTGAAAAAGCAAAAATCCTGTTCTCCTTAAACAGTTTTACATTCATTACCGGGTATTGTATGCGCGACTGCATCACTACGAACCATACAAGGCCGGAAGCACCGGTAATTACTGCTACAACTGCCCAGGTCTTGGGTAACTGGGTGAAGCCGTACATCATTACCGACATGAATAGTATATAGATTATTGAGCCTTTCCAGTCGAAACGCTCATTGCTTGCTGCTGCCCAGTCGTTTTTCAGGGTTTTGACAGCCATCCCTATTACCCATAAAGTGAACGGTATGGGAATGTAAAACAGACTCCGCCAACCTATATACTGGGTCATCAATCCGCCAAGGACAGGTGCAGTGGTTAATCCCAGATATGTTGACGAAACAACAAGGCCTATTGCTTTGCCACGGCTTTGGGGTGGAAATGCAGAGGTTACTATTGCCATTCCTGTGCCAAACATCATTGAAGCTCCAATCCCCTGCACCAGACGACCCGATAACAGAACAGCCGGTGAAAATGATATGGCACATATTGCCGAACCTATCGTCACCACAATATTTCCCCATAAAAATACTCTTTTAATACCTTTCATGTCGGCAATCTTTCCGGCAGGCACTAAAAATACTGCCGACGACAATAAAAATGTCATTCCTATCCAACTGATTCCAAGTGTGCTGAGTGATAATGATTTTGCAATATCCGGAAGTGCAATGTTTATTGCTGCTCCCATGAAAGGATTAATAAATGAGGTGATTATTACCATCCATAATAGGAGGGTTACGTTTTCATGTTGTCTGGTCTCTGGCATTTTGAAAGTATTGATAAGATGCTTACAAATCTACTAAACTAACAGTGAAAACCGAAAATAAGTTTTGGTGATTGATTGTGATGTGTCTTTAAAGTATATTGTTGTCTGATTTGATTTTTCGTAATACACTGTTTTCCTGAGTTAAACGAGAAATTTCATTTCAAATCTCTTAACCAGATAAGCTAAAAGAGACTTTCAAATATTAAACATTTAACCTAAATCATGGTTTATAAACTGTTTAATCAATAATTTTGAATTCATTATAAATTAAACCATGTAATTATGCTTTGTATATATCACGAATCCACCGATCCGTATTTTAATATTGCCACCGACGAGTATATCCTGAAGTATCTGAAAGAGGATTGTTTTATGCTCTGGCGCAATGATAATGCAATTATTGTAGGTAAATATCAGAATACACTTTCAGAGATCAATTACGACTATGTGAAGGAGAACAATATTGCAATTGTGCGCCGTATGTCGGATGGGTGAGCTGTCTATCACGATCTTGGCAATCTGAATTTTTCATTTGTTAAGTCGGGTGCAGATACGGGACTTACTGATTTTGAGGATTTTACCCGGCCTATCGTTGATGTGATACGAAGCCTTGGTGCCAATGCCAGCTTTGGTGGTA
>JBDHYT010000137.1:0-6998 GCA_039811485.1 Marinilabiliaceae bacterium
CTGCGAACTGGACGATAGCATCAAAATTTATCAAGTCGCTCTTTGCCGATTCCCGTGGCAGAATAGGGATTGCAACCGACAAAGGTGTATCGGTGCTGAAACAAAATAAAATAACCTCTTTCGGCGAGAAAGAGGGACTTATGTCATCCAATGTTTTTCAATTTGCCCAAGACAGGACAGGCCACATCTGGATTGCAAACTTCACCGGAGGACTGGTGCGGTATGACGGACACAATTTTACGGTTTACAACAGCGACAATGGACTGAAGAGTGATGTGGTCTATTCGGTAACGGCCGATCGTAACGGCAACATCTGGGCAGGTTCACAGCTTGGAGTTGAGCATCTTACAATTAACTCTTCGGGCGAGGTAAAAAACATATTCTACTACGACCGCAACGACGGGTTTACCGGGATAGAGAATAATGCCGGGGCAGCGTTATGCGATCGCACCGGCACTCTGTGGTTTGGAACAGTCAAGGGCGTAATGCGTTGCATACCAAGCGAAAAGATTATAAATCAACTACCTCCGTCGGTGTTTGTGGATCGCATCACCATCAACAACACAAAAACATCATGGAACGAAGTGCCCTTCAGTAACTATTGCGACTCAGTATCAAAATGGCACGAAATACCACTATCGCTCCAATTACCGGCAGAGTACAACCACCTCAGCTTCTCATTCGATGCCTTGTGCTACTCACAGCCCGAAAAGGTGCAATACCGATGGAAGCTATCACCCGTCGATCAGGATTTCTGTCCACCAACACACAACAACACAGCCGTTTACACAATGTTACCTCCAGGTGATTATTCGCTTCAGGTTATTGCCTGCAACAACGATGGCGTATGGAATAATGTGGGCGACACCTTTACCTTCAGCGTAACGGCCGCATGGTGGAAAACAGGCCCCATGAAAATCATCTTCTGGTTGATTGTTGCAGCAGCTGCAGCTTCACTTGTTTTACTACGACGAAAGATGGTTGACAACTTTAGAAATGAAACAGAAAAACTCTCGGCTTCTTTTCAAATTGAACACCGCCAGCTGAAAACAAGAATCAATGAGTTGGAGAGTTACGTCGATAACCTAAGGATGAGCGAATCGGCAAATGAAACGTACCGTGCGTTAGCACTGCGCCAGTTGGAGTTGCTGGCAGAACTGCACAATATGAGAGATGACAAAATGTCGGAACAAAGCATCATTTCGCACCTTCACAGATTAGTGTCCGCCAATCCTTCCACTTGTTTCTTCGGATTCTCAATCTATAATCCCGACAGTAAATCGCTTGTATTTATCTATTCAACACTTAGGAACGAACGGCTATCGGTATTTTCATACATGACAGATGACGATACGGCACTCCCGGTTGTGTGCTTCAAGAGTCAAAAAGGAATCAGCAGCAATAACCATGACGAAATGACATACAGATTGATAATTGGAGATTTCCATCCTCAATCGTTTATTATGGAGCCCTTCACTACAGCCAAGGGACGACAGGGTATAATGCTGATAGCAAGTGAAAAGGAGAGTGCGTTTGACCATTTAGGCTATTCGATATTCAAATTAGCTGCTTCGATGCTCCACCACTTTCAAATCTGACGGCAATGCACTAATTTAGCAGATAATGACAAACTGACCTTTGGCAGGTTTTTTGAGCAACAAATAAAAAATACTACAACTATGTTTACATCACCTTTATTTTTGATTTTTATCTTCTTTGCCCTTCTGAGTTGGATTGTAAGCTCTCAACTTAAGAGCAGATTTGCAAAATATTCGAAGGTTCCGCTTACCAGCGGCATGTCGGGACGTGAGGTAGCGGAGAGGATGCTTCAGTCAAGTGGTATCAACAATGTAAGAGTTATCTCTGTTGATGGTCAGCTGACCGATCATTACAATCCGGCCAACCGCACCATCAACTTGAGCCACGACGTGTACAATGGTCGCAACGTATCGGCAGCTGCTGTCGCCGCCCATGAGACAGGACATGCGATACAGCACTATCAGAGTTATGCATTTCTGGAGTTCAGGTCGGCTCTTGTGCCTTTGCAGAACATCAGTGCCAAAGTGCTTAACATCATTTTCATAGCTATGTTCGCCGGTGCACTGCTGATGCCGGGTCTGATGCCAATGAAACTTGCGTTGCAGATAATTATTGCGGCTTATGCAGTATTCACCCTGTTTGCATTTGTCACTCTCCCGGTTGAGATTGATGCAAGCCGCAGGGCATTGGCATGGTTATCGACCAACGGAATCACCTCCGGGGCATCGGCCGACCAGGCTAAGGATGCGCTAAAATGGGCGGCATACACCTATGTGGTTGCTGCACTATCGGCACTTGCAACGCTCATCTACTACATAATGATTTACACCAGCCGGAGAGACTAAAAACCATATAAGAGGTTTCCTGAAAAAGGCAAGCCATTTTTAACTTCAACATTTCCCGTCGTTTGTGATAATCAGCACATTCGGCGGGAATTTTTTTTATCGCCCTAACATCAAAAAAACACAATATTAGTCACTAAGCAAATCATCTATATTCTAAAATTGACTATATTCATTGTTAATAATAGAAGGATGTATATTTTTGCCAAAATATTTATTTTCCACCGATTTCTATAAAATGAACTTATGAAGAAACTAATTACCGCAATTGCTATTGCTGCGCTGGCCAATGGTGCAGTTACAGCACAGACAGAGGCCGACAAGCCGCAGTTTAAGGTTGAGATGCATGGTTTTGTAGGCTTTAGCATGTTTATGGACAGCCGTCAGAGCGTAAACCTGCGCCACAACCAGATACACCTCTTTCCAAAGGAAGCCGACCTAGACGCAAACGGTAAGGATATCAATGAACAAGGCATGCGCAGTTATGATGCATCGCATTCACGGCTTGGATTTTTCATCTCCGGACCGGAGATTCTGGGAGCCAAGTCAACCGCTGTGCTCGAAGGCGACTTCCTGGGTGGCTCAGGCACCAACGATGTAAATTTCCGACTCAGACAAGCCAACGTAAAACTACAGTGGGAGAACAGCTATCTACTTCTTGGACAAACATTCCACCCTCTATTTGTAGTCGAAAACTTCCCTAACACCCAGGTTTTTAGTGCAGGTGCGCCATTTCACCCGCTAAGCCGCATTGCCCAGATTCAGGCAGGAACCAACCTCAGCGAGAAATGGTCGGTGGCAGGTTTCATTATGGGGCAGAACGACTTCCGAAGCGTAGGTCTTCCTACAGCCTACGAAGTATCGATGATTCCCGAATTTGCAGCACGGCTCAGGTATGCAAACGAAGGATTCCTTGCCGTTATCAACGGAGGTGTTTCAACACAACGTCCTACAATGGTTGATGTGTTTGGTAATAACAGATACAAATCGGACAAGTATCTGGTGTCGTCATATATTTCGGGAGAGATTCGTCAGAAGGTTGATAACTTTACCCTAAAAGCCGGCATTGTTTATGGCGGCAACCTCACAGCACATGTAATGATGGGTGGTGTGGCAAAGCATAACAACGATAAAATTGTTGATGGCCGTCCCGATTTCGATTATGTGCCCATCCGTACACTCACAAGCTGGGTTGACCTCGACCTTCGTGCCAGCGAGCGTTGGTCGCCGGGTCTGTTTGTTGGCTACGGCTCAAACCAGGGAACAGCAAAGAGAGCTACCGTAATAAACTCTATGTCGAGAGGTGCCGATATCAGTGAGCTTATCCATATTTCACCACGTCTATATTTTCATGCGGCACAAAAGATGTGGATGGGTGCCGAATATACTGCCAGCACAGCCCAGTATGGCGTACCCGACGACTATGCACGTCCACAGCACACCACAGGCTACACCAACCATAGGATAGCATTTCACATGAGATATATGTTCTAAAATAATAGAATATTGAAAAAAGAAAACCGGAAATAAGGTAAATCCTATTTCCGGTTTTTTTTGTTTATAAAACAATAACCCACATTTGAGGGTTAATATATGGACTACTCACAAATTTACACTCTACAATTGCAACAATATGAAACGTATTATTGGTATCTTAGCCATTCTTATGGTAATAATGGGTTTTGGGATGAATCATGGCACCCGGGGCACGATGGAGATAGTATCGTTGCTGCTTATTTCGGTTGGCGTGGTAATTCTTCTTGCACTTTTAATATCGTCGAAAAGAAAAGATACAGAATAGACTATGTTTTCAAAGGAAGAAGCAAAAGAGCTAAGGCTGCTTTTCTGGCGTAAGCTCGAGAGTAAGACACGAAGGCTGCCAGGTCAAAAAGGGCAGGCAATAAAATGGATAGCCGACCGCACCGGGGTTAAGGGGCTTGATCTCCGCTTTGATGTGGATCGGACCAAGGCTTGTGTGGCCATTGAGGTTAATGCATCCAACGAGGACCGACGGCTCGAGCTATATCAGAAACTTGAAGCATGCCGTACAATAATTGAAGATAAATTTGGCGATCCGCTCATCTGGAATTTCTTCTACGAGAAAGATAACGGACAAATGGTGGCCAGAGTTTATGCCGAAACCGATGGCGACATCTACAACCAGGAGAAGTGGCCCGACATGATATATTTCCTCATCGACAGAATGCTGAAACTCGAGAGTGCCTTTTTGGAGGTGAAAGAGTTTCTTGAACATGACGAAATAGGCCGGTGAAGTGTAAAAAATAGTTGTAACAAGGAGCACTTTTATGGATTTTAAATTCTGGATATATCGGGTTTTTGTCTGGCGCTCATTTTACGGAAACAGGATAAGGAGTATAACAGACACCATATCGGTAACTGCCTCCCTTATAATATTACTCGTTGTCATCTATCAGATTGGCTTTGACTTAGCCGAGTCCTACAGGCTTAGCTTAAATTCATTAAACAGAAAACTACTGCTATTTTGTGGCATCTTCTACATTTTCAGGCTGGTAGTAGCCGTTGTTAGCGGTAGCAAAGTGTTCAGGCGCGATAAGGTTTGGCTTTTACTTATGGTGCTGTTATGTACGGCAGGAGCTTACCTCCCATCGAACTTCAACATACTAACACCCACAATGTTACACTACACCTATCTGTTATTGTTGTTAGTTGTGGCACTGTTTGAGATTTCGCGCAACGGCCTGGCATGGCTGTCAAGGGAGGTAAGTCCAACATGGCTGTTTGCAGGCAGTTTTGTGTTTATCATACTCGTTGGTGCCGGTTTACTGATGTTGCCCCGCTCGTCAAATGTGCCTGTATCGTTTCTGCAAGCACTATTTACGTCAACATCGGCTGTTTGTGTTACGGGGCTTACAGTAGTTGACATCGATGTGGTCTTCAGTCCGTTTGGCCACTTCATAATCCTCATTCTCATCCAGTTGGGCGGCCTTGGAGTTATGACGTTTACCAGTTTCTTTGCAATGTATTTCAGCGGTCAGTCATCATTTCAGAATCAATTGGTACTCAAGGAGGTGGTGAGTGCCGATAGTCTCGGTTCACTCTTCCGTACTATCCGCCAAATTGTTATTGTCACCTTTGTTATTGAGGCTGTTGGAGCCTGGTCGCTATACCACTCACTCACTGTGTCGTCGGCCCTTTCGGGAGGTGAAGCAGTGTGGGCATCGATATTTCATTCGGTATCGGCATTTTGCAACGCAGGTTTTTCAATCTACCATGGCAACCTGGCCAACACTCTGTTTGCCCATAACCATTGGTTTCTGATTACAATATGTATGCTGATAATAGTGGGAGGAATAGGTTTTCCGCTACAAGCAAACCTCATTGCATTGGTCCGCTATCAGCTCAACCGACTCTACTCACTGATAATCAACAACAAGACTCTTGTTACCCGACGCAGCCATGTTGTGACGGTCAACTCGAGACTGGTAATGGTTACTACTCTTATTTTGCTCGTGGCAGGGACGGCAGCACTCTATGTAAGCGAGTATAACTCATCTCTTTCGGGCATGACTCTGACCGACAGGCTGGTAAACTCATTTTTTTGGGCAGTAACACCCCGGACAGCAGGTTTCAATGCAATCGACATGGGTGCTCTTTCGAAAATATCGGTGATGGTGATAATACTTTTGATGTGGATAGGAGCCTCACCAATGTCAACCGGCGGAGGCATAAAGACAACCACCCTTGCTATGGCCTGGCTCAACATGAAATCGGTATTGATGCAGGAGGAGCATATAGATGTCAACCGCCGCCAGATAGAGAATCAGTCGGTGATGCGCGCATTTGCAGTAATATTTATCTCGCTGTTAGTCCTCGGCATATCATCGATGATGCTTAAGCTCCTTGAACCCGACAAACCGGTGGTATCGCTTATTTTTGAGTGTTGTTCGGCATTGAGCACGGTAGGCCTCTCGCTCAACCTGACTCCATCTCTTGGCAGTGCATCACAGGTAGTGCTGATTATGCTGATGTTCATTGGCCGGATAGGAATACTAAGCTTTGCAATGACATTCTGGAACAAAAGAAGATTCAAAGGATACAGCTACCCACGCGAGTACGTGATGGTGTAAACCAGTAGTTTTTTGGATTAAAAACAACAAATCATTGTTAACAAATAACTTAACCGAAAATGAAATTCATTGTTATAGGTCTGGGCAACTTTGGCGCAAGTCTTGCACTTCAGCTTGTAGGCAACGGCCATGAGGTTATAGGCATCGACAACCGCGAAGTAAAAGTTGAAGAGTATAAAGACGGAATGACTGCCACTATTTGTCTCAATTCGGTGGAAGAGAGCGCATTACGCAGCCTGCCACTAAATGACGTAGATGCAGTAATAGTTGCCATTGGCGAAGACCTGGGTGCATCGGTACAAACATTGGCACTACTCAAGAAGCTGGGTGTAAAGCAGATAATAGCACGTGCTCTCTCGCCTCTACACGAAACAATAGTAGAGGCCATTGGTGTATCCGATATTCTTCATCCCGAACGAGATGCAGCATTAGCTACGGCAGTCAGTCTTGAGTCGCCCGACATTGTAGGCCAATATGCCGTGGCCGACAACTTTTCGCTGATGGAAAT
>JBDHYT010000138.1:0-6971 GCA_039811485.1 Marinilabiliaceae bacterium
TATTCTGGTCGATATTGGCAGCCATCTCTTCCACTGAGGTAGATACCTCCTCGGCACTGGCGGCCTGCTCAGAGGCACCACGGGTCATCTGGATAGAGCTGTTGCGTACCAATGCTCCCGACGATGTCAACTCATTGTCATTCTGCTTTATTGAAGATACTGTGTTCTTCAGATTACCGGCCATATCGGTGAGGGCATTAACCAACTGCCCAATCTCATCATCCTCTTTGTACTCGATGGTGGCCATTAGATTACCCTTACCAATGGTTTGCGCAAACTCAACACCTTTCTTAAGCGGCTCTACAATAGCCTTGTGCAGAATATAGGCAACACCTGCCGACAAGCCCATAACCAAAAGGCTCATCACAACAATTATTACCGAAAGTATGGAAAATGAAGTATTCATCCGACCAAGTGCATTCTCGCTGGTGGATGAAAATTTTGTTTCTATTGTAGCCAGAAGGTTATCAGCCTCTTCGGCCAATACCATCACCTCACCACCATCTTCAACCAGCGACTCGGCCTCCATCATCACCATCATATCATCATAAGCCTCAAAACTGTTGAGATTACCCATAATCTCTTTCTGAAGTTCAGATGTACGGTCGATTTTCTCCAAAGCCTCGGTAAGCAACTTCTGATCGGCCTCTTCCCAATCTTTTGAGAACTCCTCTAACTGAGTTTTCAGTTTTGGATAGTTAACATCAATAATATCGGTAAGCTTTTGCTTGTCGGGCGTAGATGGCTGGCGCTCGATATATACCCAGCTCTTAATAAGCATCCTGCGTTGCGACCCCATCTCCCTAAGCTCGGCTATTGCACTTGTGGTAGGGACAATTTTCTGGGTAACATTACGCGTTATACTCCTTCCGTTGGAAAGGAATATGAAAGTTACAATTCCGTTTATCAGAATAAACACAAACAAGAGGCCAAAGCCGGCCAGGAGTTTCTGTGCGATATTGAGTTTAAGATTCCTCATCATCAATTAATTTATAGATTTATTGCATTGGTCATAGTCTCAAGTTTATTGCTAAACTGAATTCCATTTTTGGCGGCGTTGGCCTTGTGGAGTTCAAACTTGAGTTTCTCTTCCCTAACAACAAAGTTAATCATACTACCAGAATTGGTGGCATTCTCAGCCTCGGTAATTATTAAGGTGCCATTTTTAGCTTTCGACTGTATGGTGGCGGCATTACGGGCATAGTTGGCATTGGCCGATACATATATTACCTGGCAGTTACCAACCTCCTCGGCTGATTTATATTCTTTCACCACTACATCTTGAAAACCAAACTTCTTTCCTGCCGATTGATCACGAAGCCAATCTGCAATCTCCTTGTCGCGAATAACCGCAATAACGAAGTCACCCTCCTTAGAGGCATCGGGCCATCCTACATAACGGATGAAGTTAAGAGTAAACATTGCCTTGAACTTGGCCACTTGTGCTTCAGCCATCAATGGCAACATCACAATTCCCAACAGAATAATTAATTTTTTCATTACTTTCCTATTTGTGTTTAATTGTTTTCAACTTTCTTACGTAGGACTTCAAAATTTGTTCCAAAAAAAACCATATAATTATTTGAAAAGCAGAAACAATATTTCAAAGCCCCTAATAATCGGATAGTTGTGATACGTATTTTTTGCACGAAAGTTGCATGTAAGAACAATATCATGAGATAATAACTATATTTCGGTCGAAAAATCATAAGATATGAATTCAATAAAAGAACTGTTTAAGATTGGTCATGGCCCTTCGAGTAGCCACACCATGGGGCCGCGCAAAGCTGCAGAATTTTTTCTTCAGAAAAGCGGTCCCGACACCGGCTCGTTCAGGGTAACACTGTACGGTAGCTTAGCAGCCACCGGGAAAGGTCACCTTACCGACAAGGCCATACTTGAAGTACTGGAACCTGCTGCACCAACACAGATTATTTTTGAACCATCAATAGTACTCCCATTCCACACCAACGGAATGCTCTTTGAGTCGTTTGGCACTACGGGTAAAAAAATGGAAGAGTGGACGGTTTACAGTGTAGGCGGCGGAGCACTTTCGGAGGGAAAAACCACAAAAGAGAACAGTTCGGCAGTATATGACCTGACAACAATAGAAGATATTCAGAAGTGGTGCGAGACAAACGGCTCGTCATACTGGGAATATGTGGAGAGATGTGAAGGATCCGAGATATGGGACTACCTTCAGGAGATATGGGAGGTGATGCGCGACTCAGTCACGCGTGGCCTCGAGAAGGAGGGAGTGCTGCCGGGAGGCCTTGGAGTAAGGCGCAAGGCTAGCGACTACCTGATAAAAGCACGAGGATACGACGGGACGCTAAAAAACAGAGGTATGGTTTATGCTTATGCCCTGGCCGTTTCGGAAGAGAACGCATCGGGTGGCAAGGTGGTTACTGCACCCACATGTGGTGGCGCGGGCGTATTACCGGCGGTGCTATACTATCTGTATAAGAAACACGATTTCAGGGAGTCGCGCATACTGCGTGCATTAGCCACAGCAGGTCTTTTTGGCAACGTGGTGAAATACAACGCATCGATATCGGGAGCCGAAGTGGGCTGTCAGGGTGAAGTGGGTGTGGCCTGTGCAATGGCTTCGGCGGCTGCATGCCAGCTTTTTGGAGGTTCGGTGGCACAGGTTGAATATGCAGCCGAGATGGGTCTTGAGCACCACTTGGGACTAACCTGCGACCCTGTATGCGGAATGGTACAGATACCCTGTATCGAACGCAACGCCTTTGCAGCTGCACGCGCAATGGACTCAAATATTTTTGCGACTTTCTCCGATGGCCGTCACCGCGTCAGTTTCGACCATGTGGTGGAGGTGATGAAACAGACCGGACACGACCTGCCAAGCGTGTATAAAGAGACCAGCGAAGGGGGATTGGCCAAAATGTATAAGCATCTTGGCAGTGTAGGCTGCTGACAATCAAAATAATATAAAACTAAACGAGGCATTTGCATCTATTTGCATGCCTCGTTTTGTTTAAAAAAGTGTGTAGAAAAACGACCCGATAGTCAGATACATAAACATACCTATTATATCATTCATGGTAGTGATGAATGGACCCGTAGCCACTGCCGGATCAATATTTATACGGTTGAGAAACAGCGGTATGATGGTTCCAAAAATAGAAGCAAACATCACCACCGAAAAAAGTGCAAGGGTAACAGTATAGGTGAGAGCCATTTCGGAGTCGATCAACTGATTGTATCCGAATATGATAAAGGCCAGTACCGAGGCGTTAAAAAGTGCCACACTTATCTCCTTAATCCATTTTCCAAAACTGGTTCCCAAATCGCGAGTGCCGGCAGCAAGTGCCTGAACCACAAGAGCCGACGATTGAATACCAACATTACCGCCCATAGCACCAATAAGAGGCATAAAAAAGGCAAGATGCGGAAATCTGCCAAGATAGTTCTCAAACCCGCCTATAACCCGCGAACCAACGATGCCACCCGCCAGACCAATAAGAAGCCATGGCACACGCGCACGTGCCTGAAGCCATACTGAATCGGTATAGGCCACATCCTCGGTAATACCCGATGCAAGCTGGTAATCCTTACCCGCCTCTTCGCGCATAATGTCAACCACGTCGTCGATGGTAATCCTGCCCACCAGGCGGCCAATGCTATCGACAACAGGCAACACCACAAGTCCGTATTTATCCATTATATTACTCACCTCTTCGGATGATGAATTGACATTAACCGAGATAACGTCAGGATTGTAAATATCCTTCACCAGAGTATCCGACGAACTATTGAGCAGCATCCGCTTAAGCGATAGAGTGCCTTTAAGAATATTGTCATTATCAACCACATAGACATAATAAACCTCATCCACATCTTCGGCTTGACGGCGCATACTCCTGAGGCAGGTTGCTATTCCCCAGCTCTCCTTCACTTTTATCAGCTCTTTGGCCATCACACCACCGGCCGAATTCTCGTCGTAGTTAAGCAGATC
The DNA here is from genome assembly GCA_039811485.1 of Marinilabiliaceae bacterium. GTDB lineage: Bacteria > Bacteroidota > Bacteroidia > Bacteroidales > Marinilabiliaceae > JAGPIS01. The sequence goes on from JBDHYT010000138.1 coordinate 3,980, forward strand.
AACAATATCACCGGCGGTCTCCACATCTTCAATATGCGAAAGAACCTCCATCTGCCTCTTGTCATCAAATTCGGCAATAATATCGGCGGCATCATCCGAATCCATGTTGTCGATAAGGCGACGGGCAATAGTCTCACTTGGCAGCCTTTCAAGAAACCGCTTTCTATCTTCGGTTTCAAGTTCGGTAACCACATCGGCAGCCACATCATCCTCCATAATCTGATAGAGATAGTGCGACTCATCGTCATCGAGCTCCACATAAATATCGGCAATGTCGGCCGGGTGAAGATCGCATAACAGAGTCCTTATTTCATCAGCCTTCTTGTCGCTTATAAGCTCTTGAAGATTGGATATAAACGAGCGCGTAAGTTCAAAAGTTGACATAAACTGTGTTTTAATGACTATCTAACAGAATATGAATCAGGCATTTGCCTCTACTGCAAGAGTAAGTTCAACAAACTGGGCCACCGAAAGCTGTTCGGGTCGCTTCTTCATCAGCGGATGTTCGCGAAGAGCCTCGTGATTGAAAGCAACAGCACGAATCGAGTTCCAGATAGTTTTCCGTCGCTGGTTGAAAGTGGCTTTTACTATGGTTTTAAAGAGTGCCGGATTGCAGCCAAGATCTGTAACCCCATTACGGGTAAGCCTAATCACACCGCTCTTTACCTTTGGCGGTGGCGAAAAAACGTTCTCATGAACTGTAAACAGATACTCGATATTATAGTAAGCCTGAAGCAACACGCTCAAAATTCCATACTCTTTATTGCCCGGAGGTGAAGCAAGCCGCTCGGCCACCTCCTTCTGAAGCATGCAGACAACCGACGGCACGCGCTCTTTAAACTCGAGAACCCTGAAAAATATCTGGCTCGATATGTTATACGGAAAGTTACCTATGATGGAGAAACTACCGTTAAAAAGGATATCCGGATTGAGTTTTAGAAAATCGCCCTGAATAATCCGTCCATTGAGTGCCGGAAAGTTAGTCTGCAGGTACTCCACCGATTCGCCATCGATTTCGATTACCTTCACATCGAGCTCGGGGCGTTCCAGCAAAAAGTTGGTGAGCACACCCATTCCCGGACCAATTTCGAGAACCTGGGCAGGCTCACTGTCAATACTTTGAGCAATGGATCGTGCAATAGACAAATCTGTGAGAAAGTGCTGTCCCAGATGCTTTTTTGCTGTTACCTGTTTCATTTTTATACTATTCTGATGAATTCCAAACCTATTAATTTAACACAATATGGAAACAAATTGCTAAATTGCACCCATTTTATTTGCCAAAAGTAAACAATTGAACCTTAGCACCCAATAAATAGTGGTATTTTACCAACACAAAAGCGAATGCGAAGAGTTATAAACATTTTAAAAACGGCACTATTTGCAGCCATAGGCATCACCATACTCTATCTGATATTCAAAGACAGAGATTGGGACGAGATGATGCAGTCTCTAAAGCACGATTTCAACTACTGGTGGATTGCATTTTCGCTGCTTCTGGGCGTGATGAGCCACCTCACCCGTGCCATAAGATGGCGGATGCTGCTAACAACCGAGGAGTGCAAACCCGGAGTAATAAACACGTTCGGAGCTGTGTTGGTGGGCTACTTAGCCAATCTGCTGCTACCGCGTATGGGCGAAGTATCGAAATGCGGAGTGGTGAGCAAATACGAAAAGATTTCGTTCGTAAGAGTTGCAGGCACGGTAGTTATCGAACGACTTGCCGACCTCATAGGGATGGTAATTCTTTTGCTGATGGTCTTCGTTTTCGAATACCGGCTTATTGTAACACTAATATCGCGCCATCTGGCATTGCCGTCAATACCCGGGATGGTATCAAAACCAATGTTTTGGATTGTCATAACTGCAATAATTGCAATCACATATCTGATATTCAGGGTAATAAAACAAAGATTCAAAAACAGGCTCACTTTTCTCTGGGATAAATTCAAAGATGGGATACACTCCTACCGCCAGCTCAACAATAAGCCATTATTCATAGTGCTGAGCGGTGCAATTTGGCTATTCTATTTTCTGATGCTTTATGTTTGTTTCTTCTCGATGAAAGCAACATCGCAGTTAGGCATGACGGCAGGATTGACTGTGCTTATCACAGGCAGCCTTGGCATGCTGGCGCCCATCCAGGGAGGCGTGGGGCCATGGCACTTTATGGTGATTCAAACCCTTATGCTTTACGGAATTGCAGAAGAGAGTGCCGGCAACTTTGCGTTGGTGGTACACTCGAGCCAGAACCTGCTGGTGATAGCTTTGGGCTTGGCAGCATTTGCAACATTGCCACTCTACAACAGAATCAAAAACAGACTGAATAAAAGTTGAACAGGAGAGTAAAGATAGCGACCATTACAGCCGTTTCGATTTGTCTGTACGCCTATCTGGCACACCGCATGACAAATTTCGGAGAATGGGAAGAGTTTGAAATCCTTATAACAAACAATACAGGCAAAATAGTTGCTGTATTGGCTATACAGCTTATATTGCTGATGCTCAACATACTGTTAGAGTCAATAAAATGGAGACACATCATTAGACCTGTTGAGAATATCGGGCTGAAGGAGTCGGTAAAGTCAACATTTATGGCCATGGCACTGGGCAATATCACACCGGCACGTACCGGCGAACATATAGGCCGTATCATTACCACCAACCAACACAAGCGCACCTTATCTGCCGCACTCTCACTATTCTCGAGCATAGTACAAACAGCCGTAATAACAGGAGTGTTCTTACTATCGCTTCCATTTGCCACATCTAAGGTGCTGAGTATAGCCGACATAGCATTTTCGGGGAAAACGATACTGACAATATTTATCTTATTGGCTGTTTTTGCTGCCACAATAGTGGCACTCACACTGTCGAAACGCACACGGCGAACACTGTTACGCTTAAGGATATTGTTAAAACACCATATTGCTACTCCGCATTACCGCAACAAAACCATAATACTTTCGATACTGAGGTACACTGTTTTTGC
>JBDHYT010000139.1:0-6939 GCA_039811485.1 Marinilabiliaceae bacterium
AATATCATTGGCGGCATGAATCCTTACGTTGGTTGGCAATGTAAGCCTGCACACAAAATTATGGATAGCCTTGGTGAGGCCAAAGTGGCTCAGCACATGCGGACTGAGGTTGTTGGATATCTCGCGCACTGTAACAATTGCCTCATGCACTGCCTCTTGAAGATTATTGACTACTGCCTGATCGTATTCGCCGGGTTTAACTACCGATAAACCCATCTTAATTGATGAAAGGATGGGGCCGAGCCCATCATGAATCTCTGTGGCAAACCTACGCCTCTCCATCTCCTCGGCCTGAACGACAGCGTTTAACAGTTTCTTTTCGTAATCGCGCGTCCTCTTCTCCACCTGGCTTATATGGTTAAAAATCTTTTGAATAAGAAATACACCTATTGCAAAACAGAGTGAAGTAACAATGCCAATCCAGGAATAGGTCCAAAAAAAATCGTCGCGGTTGAAGTCGGTAAATACCGGCAACGAATCGATGATACGTCTAACGGCCATCAACACTAACCCGGCAGAAATGAGCATCCACGAAAGGTTAAACTTCGTAACCTTAGTTAAACGCACAGCCACCACAGCCGCATAAAAATGCAACAGGATGGTGATTAACACAAACACTTTAAATATCATCTGTTTCAATTGATTAACGATGCCAAATTGCATAGAAAAATTGAGATGATATAATTTTAGCCATAAAAATTGAAACTAAAAACAAAAGTTAACGTTTCAAATGTGTCGGCAATATTAAAAATTACCGAAATAAATTGTATTTTTGCCTACATCAAAACAAATGGTATGGTACAAACATTGCCATCACAAACAAGTGATTATCAAAACAAAATAACATTCAAAAAAATAAAGGACTGATGAAAAAGCTGACGATTCTTTTTGTTGCATGTTTTGCCCTGGCAGTAGCTGTCAGCTCATGCAAAGGCACACAAGATTGCCCCGCATATAGCCAAGCCGACGTTGAGGTGCAGAATACAGCGGCATAATCAAGCTCAAAAACTTGAAATAAAAGGGAATGAAGTCATTTCCTTTTTTTGTTTCACTACTCCATGGAAATAAGTGGATTGAAGTCGGTAATGTTTGGTTTTTTTTGAGATTATTAAGAAAATCAAGATGTTTTAAACTTGAAGAAGTCATCATTATTGATTAGTTTTGTGTGGATTTTTTAAAAGTACATTCTATAATACTCAAAAATCAATAAAATGTCAAAAATTAAAATTGGTATCAATGGTTTCGGCCGCATCGGACGTTTAGTATTCCGCGCAGCCCAGAATTTTAGCGATGTTGAAATTGTAGCTATCAACGACCTTATCGACGTTGATTACATGGCTTACATGCTGAAATACGACTCAACACATGGCAAATTCAATGGCACAGTTGAAGTAAAAGACGGTAAACTGGTTGTTAATGGCAACGCAATCCGTGTAACTGCTGTTAAAAATCCTGCCGAACTTAAGTGGAATGAAGTTGGTGCCGAGTATGTAGTTGAATCTACAGGTTTGTTCCTTGACAAAGAGAAAGCACAAGGTCACATCGAAGCTGGTGCGAAAAAAGTTATCATGTCTGCTCCTTCTAAAGACGACACTCCAATGTTCGTTATGGGTGTAAACCACAAGAAGTACACTAAAGATATGAACTTTGTTTCTAACGCTTCTTGTACTACCAACTGTCTTGCTCCTATTGCAAAAGTTCTTAACGACAAATTCGGTATCGTTGAAGGTCTTATGACTACTGTTCACGCTACTACTGCAACCCAGAAAACTGTTGACGGTCCTTCAATGAAAGACTGGAGAGGTGGACGTGGTGCCGGTCAGAACATCATCCCTTCATCTACCGGTGCTGCTAAAGCTGTAGGTAAAGTAATTCCTGAGCTTAACGGTAAACTTACCGGTATGGCTTTCCGTGTTCCAACTCCAGACGTATCTGTAGTTGACCTTACCTGCCGTCTTGAAAAAGGTGCTTCTTATGCAGAGGTTTGTGCTGCAATGAAAGCGGCTTCTGAAGGCGAACTTAAAGGTGTACTTGGTTACACTGAGGATGCAGTTGTTTCTAACGACTTCGTTGGTGATACTCGTACTTCAATCTTCGATGCTGAGGCTGGCATTTCACTTAACAACAACTTCGTAAAGGTTGTTAGCTGGTATGACAACGAGATGGGTTACTCAACAAAAGTTGTAGAGCTTGTTCGTCACATGAACTCAGTTGACAAAGCCTGATTATTAAGCTAATCAAAATAAAAGAGCCTCCTTTCTTAGGGGGCTTTTTTATTACCAGACGATTGGAATTTCAATAATACAATAAGATGTTATCTGTCACCATATTCTTTTTCATCTTCAGCCACCATTTTACAGTCAGATACTGATGATGCCATATATCTGAACTGAAAATCACCAGCCTCTGCATCATCAAATGGAACCTCAATCAAAGCAATACCAAGTACTTTTTCAATTTTCGAAATTGTCTCAAGAGTAGGATTTTCTTTCCCCTTTACAATTTTGTTCACATACTGAGGTGACACTCCCATTTCATCAGCGAGTTTTTTCTGAGTCATACCATTTATTCTATTCTGAGTTCTGATTTCCCTCAGAATACGCACAGCAATTTTAAATGAACATTCACTCCAGTCTGAACTGTTTTGTCGTTCAACAGCTTCCTGCTTCCAGGAAGAAATTTCTCCTGATGATAACCCCACTAATTTCTCAAATATTTCTCCCATATCTTCACCATTCAACTATTTCCATAACACAATCTGAATCAGAAATTGCCTGCCAATATGAGAATTATATCAACACAAATCAACTTATAAGTTTATTTGCTTAAAATAATCCTTTCCATTTCATCCCTTTCGATTATATTAATACCAGAAGTCATTTTCTGAGCAACTGAATACATCGCCAAGGCTACTTCCTCCACCTTAACCGACCTGTACTTACGTAATCTGCCAACAAGCAGAGGGTTCAGGAGTTTAAACAACCACTCGCCTGCCTTCTCGCCAAATCTGAATTCATCCCTGTCGGCAATAAGCAGCGAAGGCCTGAAAATACAGAGACTTTTGAATCCATATTTCTGAAGTTCAACCTCCATTCTGCCCTTTGTGCCCATATAATAATTCGACGACCGGGTATTGGCTATCAAAGAACTAACAACCAGAAACTTCTGAGCATGAAGCTTTTTTGCAAGGTTTGCAATCATCATAACATAGTCATAATCAACCTTGACAAAGTTTTCTTTGGTTCCTGCCTTTTTAATTGTTGTACCAAGAGTAACAAACACATCATCAACATCATCGGTAAACGACTCATAATCAGGATTATCAAAATCAACAATCCTGTAATCTAACCGTGGATGTGAAAGGTTCAATGGCCTTCGGACTACCGCAATAACTTTTTCATATACACCCGAATCAAGCAAAAGATGAAGCAATTTACTTCCAACAGCACCTGTTGAGCCTGCTATAAGAGCTTTTTTCATAACCAAAATTAAAATGTCATTAACTCTATAAATATAACTATCTATTCATAAATTTGGATATAAAACATGCCATTATGAAAGTTATAGCAGACCGCCTCCCCGTAAAAACCAACAGACTAATAATCAGAAAATTAAACAAAGACGACAGTAATGATTATTTCGAAATATTTGGCAGTAATTTTATCAGCCGGTATGATGACTATGAACCTATAAAACCAGAGGAGGCTGACGAAAACATAGCTGAAATTTTGGAGAAATACGAAGAGAATGCAGATGAGCAGGAATATGCAGTTGAAGAACCAAATTCGCACAGAATGATAGGCGTGCTTTACATCCACATTGAAGATGATTCTATATCAATAGGTTATCACTTCAACCAACAGTTTCATGGCAAAGGTTATGCACTCGAAACTCTCCAAACCTGGATCCCAATGCTGAAAAACTGCTTTGGAAAACAAATAAAAGCATTAGTACATCCGGATAATGAGCCTTCAAAGCGGTTATTGGCAAAACTTGGCTTTACATTTCACTGTTCACGCATTCTTACGGAGACCAATACACCAGAGGATGAGTATATTCTGATATAAATTTTAAGGGTATTTGCCTAAATCCCTTCTCTCTTTTGATTGCCACAGCCACGGGCTGAAGTCATGTGGAAACTGATAACATTAGGCATATAGCTCTACATTATGCGTATCGGCATGGAATGCCGCATCATGCTTAACCGTGAGCGATAGCCCGCGGTATATAGCAGAAATAATCTCACCCCATGCGGGGCTTTACTTTTTTATGTTCCAAATCCGTAAGCTGCGCTTCGCTTGCATACGGTTATTCATAATTAATCCCTTGCAGGAAATCCATCAAAAGTTCATTACAATATTGAATACTCTACTAAACTTATAATCTCTTATTTTCCTTAATGGGTCATCCATATAAAAAAGCCTCCGGAACATTAATAATTCTGCTCCGAAGGCTGTCTGCGATCATCTTTAATACCTTATACTGACTCTGTTATATTCAATCATCGTACCATTATCTGTCGATTGGAATTCGGATTCCGGCGTAGATCTTACGGCCAAGAATAGGGCCCCACACCATTGTGCTGTCAAACCAGTCACCAAACGGATTTTCGGCATCCACTATCGGATTTTTCTGTTTAAAATCGGCAATATTCTCAGCACCTACATACACGCTCCATTTACGGAAATATTTGGTAATCTGGCTATTCATAACCTGATAGACATCAAAACGGTTCGCCTGGCGGAACTGTGCCGGGTAACCCGAAGTATCGGGCAGTCGGCCACCACCATTAAACTGAAGGGTGTAGTCAAACTGCCATTTTTTAAGCGGGGTAGCATAACTTGCAGTAATCAGCCCCTTGTAGTCTGACATAAATGGCAGCTGCATCTTTTTGCCTCCGAAATCGGCCTTATTCTCATTCCAGCGCCATGCAGCAAGCAAGTCAAGGCCACGAACCGGTGAATATGATGCCTCTATCTGAATATTATTGGCAAACGATCCCTTTCCGGCTTCAATAAACCGCAACTGTTGCACCGACATATCATAATCGGCCACATAACGACGGCTGAAATCGGTTCGGTAATATTCGGCATTCAGGCTCAGCTCATTACCCCACAGAGTAAAATACTGTGTAATATTTGCACCGTAATTCCAGGCCTCTTCCTGAAGCACGGTATTATTGTAGTTCCACTGACGTGACGACGCAAGCATATTACTGAAGTCGCTCCACAGGCCACTTGTACGGTATCCTTTACCTGCCGAAGCCCTCAGGATAGTATGCGGGGTAATATCATATTTCAGATGCACACGTGGAGTTACAAAACTTCCGAACAGTGAACTGTGATCGACCCTGATACCACCAATAACGGTCAGCTTTTCGGGCAATGTATAGGTGTATTGTGCAAACAGACCTCCAACATGCTCATCCCGGTCAAATCCGGCATAATTCTGATTGCTGCGGTAATCAAACTTCATCAGTTCATCGTACCAGTCGCTCTGCCAGCTTGCACCAACTGAGTACTGATGATTGGTATTGTTGATATACGACTGATATATTGCATTCAGATAAGCCGAATGCTGTGTTGCATCATATTTACGAAGTCCGAAGAACGAATTCTGATCGTGCAGCGAATAGGTTGTGATAATTCCAAGCGAAGTACCAGGCCGGTTGAACATGAAACCATTTTTAGCAAACACCTCAAGTCGTTTGGCGTTCACTCTCACTCCGTACATCTGTTCGGAAGGTGAGTTGCCGGTAAAGCCCTTCTGTCCGCCACGACGAATCTCGTCCATATATTTCACTCCGCTCTGGAAAATATAGTGATCGGTTTTATACTCCCAGCGGTTCATAAAGTTCATCTGACGCATTCTTGGTTCATCAAGGAAACCATCGCCGTTCTCATCCATCTCCATCATATCCGACGAGTAGTGGGCAAATAATGCTGTGGAAAGCGTATCGTTGAATTTTGCCGATGTTATAAAATTGGCCTCCCCCCTTCCGGCACTATTGCCGTAGGCATTGAAGTAATACTTCTCGGCTGTAGAAGGCTTTTTAAACTCCACATTTATCTGGCCTGTAATAGCCTCATAACCATTAATAACTGCTGATGTACCCTTACTTACCTGAATACTCTGCATCCATGGGCCTGGTATATATGTCAATCCGTATGGCTGCGCCAGTCCGCGCTGGTTGGGATAGTTCTCATTGAGCATCTGCACATAACGGCCTGCAAGTCCAAGCAGCTGAATCTGACGTGCACCGGTAGCAGCATCAGTATATGCCACATCCACCGAAGGGTTGGTCTCGAAGCTCTCGCTAAGGTTACAGCATGCAGCCTTACCAAGTTCGGCCGAGGTAATATTTACAGTTGCAATAGGCTCCATACGCGACATGTGTGCACCCGGACTCTTGGCGGCAACTGTAACCTCATCCAAAACAGGAGCTTTCAGTTCAAACACAACATCTTTCTGACCATGCTTAACAACCAATGTATCTGCATCATAGCCTACAAAACTAGCAACTACCCGCTTCTCGTTTCCTTTGGCATGCAGCATAAATTTCCCATCAATATCGGTAACTACACCATCGTGCGTCTCGAGCCAATAGACGGCAGCACCGATTAGCGGTTCACGTTTGCCGTTATCAATACCATATACACGCCCTTTAACCATGTGATGATCGGCCTGTGAAAAACCGGCAACAGAATTAACGATAAATAAAACAAGAAGTAAAAGTGATTTTATATTTAAGAATTTCATAATGATGATTTAATTTAAAACAATAGAATACCAACAGTAAATCAATTATTTACCGTAAAGACAATCATCATTATTCAACAGATAAAGACACACAGCTTACTTTGTGCATTGTCCATACCGGGCGGCGATGGTGGCACAAAAAAGAGAGGCAAAATACTGTATGTCGAAAAATCAGTTTTT